>JAGCMI010000151.1 GCA_017646545.1 Oscillospiraceae bacterium
CGTCTGCCTTCTCGCCCACGCCCACGAACTTCACGGGGATCTGCAGTGCATCGGAAACTGCGATAACGATGCCGCCCTTGGCGGTGCCGTCCAGCTTGGTCAGCGCAATGGCGGTGACACCGGCAATTTCCTTGAAGGTCTTGGCCTGGATCAGACCGTTCTGTCCGGTGGTACCGTCCAGAACCAGCAGCACTTCCCGGGCTGCATTGGGCAGTTCCCGCTCCACGATGCGGCTGATCTTATTCAGCTCGTTCATCAGGTTCTGCTTATTGTGCAGGCGGCCGGCAGTATCGATGATGATCACATCGGTGCCTCTTGCCTTGGCAGCCTGAATGCCGTCATAGACAACGGAAGCAGGGTCTGCGCCCTCATGCTGGCGCACGATGTCAGCACCGCTGCGGCCTGCCCAGATTTCCAGCTGATCGGCAGCGGCGGCACGGAAGGTGTCGCCTGCCACCAGCAGCACTTTCTTGCCCTGGTTTACAAGCTGGGTGGAGATCTTGCCAATGGTGGTGGTCTTGCCCACACCATTGACACCGATCACCAAAATGACGGAGGGGGTGGTGGACAGGTTCAAGTCCACATCGCCTACATTCAGCATCTGCACCAAAATCTCCTTCAGTGCTTCCTTTGCCTCCTCAGGTGTCTTCAAATGCTTTTCACGAATCACCTTACGCAGACGGTCGGTGGCTGGTAGCGGTTTCAACGCCCAAATCTGCCAGAATCAGACTCTCTTCCAACTCATCATAGAAGTCGTCATCAATCTGGCTGAAGCCGGAGAACACATTACCCAGGGTATTGCTCAGCGCATCCCGGGTCTTGGCCAGACCGGCTTTAATCTTATCAAAAAAGCCCATGGTTATTTCCTTTCAAATTTACTCTACAATACCCAGATACTCTTCCATCTGGTTCAAATCCAACCGCAGCAGCTTACTGACGCCCTGCTCCTGCATGGTGACACCATAGAGCACATCGGAGGCTTCCATGGTACCGCGGCGGTGGGTGATGACGATGAACTGGGTCTTTTTGCTCAAATTGTGCAGGTAGGAAGCAAAGCGTTCCACATTACGGTCGTCCAAAGCAGCGTCAATTTCGTCCAGCATACAGAAAGGCGTGGGACGAACCTTCAAAATGGCGAAATACAGCGCGATGGCCACAAACGCCTTTTCACCGCCGGAGAGGAGCGTAATGGTCTTGACCTGCTTTCCGGGGGGCTGCACCCGAATTTCGATGCCGCAGGTCAAGGGGTTCTCCGGGTCTTCCAGAATCAGCTGACCCTTGCCGCCGCCGAACATCTCTTCAAAGGTCTGACCGAAGTAACGGTCGATCTTTTCAAATTCCGTCAGGAAGATGGTGGTCATCTGCTGGGTGATACCCCGGATGATACCCTCCAGTTCCTTCTTGGAAACCAGAACATCATCCCGCTGACCGGTGAGGTAAGTATAACGCTCGTTGATACGGGCATATTCCTCGATGGCGCCCAGATTGGGGGTACCCAAGGCACCGATCTTTCGACGCAATTCTGCAATGCGGCGGTTGCCGGCGGTGACAGACTCGATCTGACCGCGATGCTCTCCGGCAGTGCCGGGGGTAAGACCGTAGGAGTCCCACAGCTTATCGATGATCTGCTTTTCTTCCAAAGCGGTGACTTCCCGCTTATGCTCCAGCGCAGCGCAAGCACGCTCCATGTTGAAAATGTCCTTGCTCTTTTCCTGGGCATCCCGCTCCGCGCGGGTCTTGGTCGCCTCGGCATTGGCACGGGCCTCCTGCAGCGCGCGCAGCTTCTGACGGAACTCGGTGGCCTGCTCCGCATTTGCCTGCTGGCGGTTTTCCAGATCCTTGATTTCTCCATCGATACGGGCATTTTCATCCCGGATCTGCTGGATCAGCAGCATCTGGCGTTCCCGGTCGCCTGCCATAGCGCCCTGCAGGCTCTGCAGGTCAGCCACATGGGCAACCGCGGTGGTCCGCTCTGCCAGAAGGGCGGCTTCCTCCGCCTTTTCCCCGGTCATGGCATCGGTGATTCGGGCGGAAGCCTCGGCTGCTTCGCTCTGGCTGCCTTCCAACACTTCCAACTGCTGACGGGTTTCGGCCAGCTGCTGGGTGAAAACTTCGATCTTGGTTTCCTGGGTCAGCAGGCGCTCCCGATCGGTGCTGCGACGCTGCGTCAGAGAATCCATTTCTCTTTGGGCAGCATCCATGGCCTCGGTGATGGCATTACACAGAATCTCATGCTGCTTTTCCTGACCTTCCAGGCGAAGCACCTGATTCTGCGCCTCCTGCAATTGATCCCGGGCGGTATCCAACTGGAACTGCACCTGATCCGCAGCGCGCTGCGCCTCCTGCAGCTGAAGTTCCAATTCGTTTTTCTGTTCTTCCAGCTCTTTTTCCTGGGCGGTAAGTTTTTCCAACTCATTGGCACGGGAAAGGATGCCGGCATCCTTATTCACGGAACCACCGGTCATGGAGCCGCCGGGGTTCATGACCTGACCGTCCAAGGTGACGATCTTAAAGCGGTTGCGATATTGATTTGCCATGGCGATGGCGGCGTCCATATCCCGGACGATCACCGTTCTGCCCATTAAGTTTTCCACAATGGGACGGTAGCGCTGCTCGGTCTTGACCAGATCCGATGCCACACCCACAAAACCACGGCACTTTTCAAGGCCATTTTCAGAGAGCACTCTGCCCTCGATGGAGGACATGGGCAAGAATGTGGCACGACCGGCGCCGGTGCGCTTGAGGAACTGGATGGCTGCTTTACCATCCTGCTCGGAAGACACCACGATCTGCTGCAATGCGCCACCCAAAGCAATCTCAATGGCAACGGTATACTCGTCCTCGGTCTGGATCAGGCGGGACACGGGGCCATGAATATTCTTCAAGGTGCCTCGCTGGGCCTCCTGCATCACAAGACGGACGGACTTCTGGAAGCTTTCAAAATCCCGCTCCATGGCGCGGAACACCTTGGCCTTGGCGGTGATGGTATTCCACTGAGAAAGCAGGTCTTTCATCTTTTCTGCCAACTCATCCCGGCGCTTGACACGGGTGCTCTGGCGGAGGGTATAGCCGGCAATCATATTGTTGGCGGCAGTCACATCCTCACGGGCACGACGCAGCTCTGCTCTGGCAGTATCCAGAAGGGTCTGGGCATCTTGCTGGCGCTGGTTGCCGGAGGAAAGATCGCTCTGCAACTCCTGCATCCGGTTTGCCGTCTGCTCCATGCTCTGCCGCAAACCGCGGATGTCCGCTTCACGGCCTGCAATATCCGCTGCCAAATTGGTTTCCTTAGCACGCAGTTCAAAGAACTGCTTCTGTCTGCCTTGGGCATTGGCGGTCATGGTGGCAAGTTGCTGCTGCAGATCCATGAGAATGGTCTGCTTCTGCTGCAGGGTCTGTTCGATTTGGGCAATGCGCTCCTGCGCCTGCTTGATCTGCTGATCGATGCCACCGCTGCGGTCATCCTGACTGCGCAGTTCCTCCTCGATACGGGCAATATTGCGGACATTGTTTTCCACGCCGGCGCGAAGCACCGCCATCTGACCATCCAGCTGCTGATGGACACTTTCCAGCGCATTCACCTGCTCACGGGTGGATTCCAGCGCATCGTCCCGCTGGCGAAGGGTGTTGCCCAACTGCTCCGCCTGCTCATAGAGCCGGTCCAAATCGTCGCGCGCCTGCTGCAGCACAAAGGATGCAGAGGTATAGTCCTCCTCCGCCTTTTTTGCGGCAGCGGACAGCTTCTCCAAAGAGTCCAGCCAGACCGCCACTTCCACGCCCTGCAGTTCTTCCTTCAGCTCCAGATACTTCTTCGCCTTTTCAGACTGCTGGCGCAGGGGCTCCAGCTGCAATTCCAGCTCGGAGATCTTGTCACCGATACGCATGAGGTTATCCTCGGTGCGCTCTAACTTCCGCTCGGTTTCTTCCTTGCGGTGGCGG
This sequence comes from Oscillospiraceae bacterium, assembly GCA_017646545.1. GTDB lineage: Bacteria > Bacillota > Clostridia > Oscillospirales > Oscillospiraceae > Faecousia. Next base: position 3,940 of record JAGCMI010000151.1, read on the forward strand.
TACTTGGAAATACCGGCAGCCTCTTCAAAGATCTCACGGCGGTCAGCACTCTTCAAGGACAAGATCTCATCGATCCTGCCCTGGCCAATGTTGGAGTAGCCCTCCCGGCCCAGGCCCGTATCCATGAACATTTCATGGGTGTCGCGCAAACGGCTGGACTGTTTGTTGATATAATATTCGCTGTCTCCGGAGCGGTCATAACGCCGGGTGACCATGACC
>JAGCMI010000152.1 GCA_017646545.1 Oscillospiraceae bacterium
GGCATAAATCACGCCCTTTGCATACTTTTTGCCTTTTTTATCCCTACTTACGCTACTTTTGGTATACCGGAGGGAAAGGACTCGAAAGGGCGGCCGAGCGAAGCGAGGTAAAAACTGTCCGGGGGACAGTTTTTAGCCCGTGGGAGAGTCCTCTGATTTTCGGACGCATCCGGTACGGATGTGGACGGACATTTCATATCGGAGTTTATCGCGCTCACCTCCCTTGTGCAAAGGGAGGTGAGCACAATTTACGATTTTGCTCGGAGGGATTGTAATGAAACAGCAATCCCCCAGTCGAAAATCAAAGATTTTCGCCAGCCCCCTTTAGGCAAGGGGGCCTTTGCACCTGCAGCAGTCAGAGCATCGTCCCCCTATGTCATCCCCAAAATTCCCCACAATCTTCCCAACTCTTTGTTGCGGCTGACTGCATCCTATGGTAGAATAAGGGAAATTCCTATTTTTAAGGATGTGAAACCATGGAACGCCCACTGATTAAACTTGAAAATTTATCCAAATACTACACCTCCACACAGCAGGTGGTGGTGGGTCTGCACAATATAAATCTGCAGTTCTCCCGGGGCGAATTTGTTGCTATCACCGGTGAAAGCGGCAGCGGCAAATCCACCCTTTCCCATGTGCTGGGCGGCATTTTGCCCTATGAAAGCGGCGAATTTTACTTAAACGGCCAGCCCACCTCCCACTATGACGGGCAGAACTGGGAGCAATACCGCCGGGACAATATCAGCTTCATTTCCCAAAGCTACGGCATCCTGCCCGGCGCTACGGTGCAGGGCAATGTGGTCACCGCCCTGCGGCTTTCCGGCATGGATAAGCATACTGCCAAAACCGAGTCAGAGCAGATTCTGAAGCAGGTGGATCTGTGGCAACTGCGGCACCGCAGAGCCGCCAAGCTTTCCAGCGGTCAGAAGCAGCGGCTTTCCATCGCCCGGGCTTTGGCAAAACCGGCGCCCATTTTGATTGCGGACGAGCCTACCGGCAATCTGGATCCGGAGAACAGCCAGAAGATCATTGAACTTCTGTCCGAGGCCGCCAAGACCCGTCTGGTTTTGCTGGTCACCCATGAATTTGCGGAAGCAGAAGATTATGCCACCCGGCATATCATCCTGCAGGACGGCCGTGTGGTGATGGATGCCCCCCTACGGGAAGCCCATGTGCCGGAACGGGAAGTTGTGGTGCCCAAGGGCAACAAAAAGCCCATGAGCCCCTATGTGTCCTTCCTGCAGCAGCGCAGCCGCCCCATTTGGACCGCACTGATGACGCTGTTCTTCTCTTTGACCGCCTTTTCCGTGTTTGCCTTCCTGGGTGCGTTTATCATCGCCCTGGATGATACCAACACCCGGATTTATGACCCTTCCATCTTCGCAAACGGAGATATCAACCGCATCGTGGTCACCACTTTGGATCAGCGGCCTCTGACCCAAGAGGACTATGATGCCATTTTGAACACCCCCTATGTGACCACGCTGGAGAAAAACGGCTATGTGACCGATGTGCAGTATGCCTACCGGGACGGTTTGGACTACAAAACCATTTACACCGAACATGCCACGGAGTATTCCACCTGGGTTACCGAAACCTACCAGCCCTACAAAACCGCCCCCTTTATGCGAACCGTTCCCTTGCTGAAAGATGGCGCTTTCAACCTGCTGGAAGGCAAGCTTCCGGAAGGATTCTACGAGGTGGTGGCCCATGAATCCGAAGGCTACGCCATCGGAGAAAAGATCCAGGTGTTCATCATCAACCAGCATTACTGGGGCAATTATCAGTTCCTCAATCTGAATTTCACCGTGGTGGGCATCACCGATTACGGCAGCGGCTTGTACTTTAGTACTGATATGGGTCGCTTCTGCCAGCAGGTTGCCCGTTCCGACAATGGCGGCAGCTATTACCGCATGATGATCCCGGAAGATCAGCAGGCCACCAAGGAGCGATTGATGCTGCAAGAAGGTTTGACCGAGGAGCAGGCCCAGCAGGGTTATCTGACCGACGATGAATTCCGCTGCCATTCCAGCCAGTATTCTTCCTTGCTCACCAGCGGTCAGAAGGGTGGCCCTCAGGTCAAAGCCACCTTCGGCAATCTCAACCAGGTTGGTGAAGAGATCGATTTCCGCTTCCTGCATTCCGTCGCGGACATCGTCCTTCCTACCGAAACCGGAGAAGGTCTTCGCATCATCAAACACTATACCCACGATATTCAGCATGTGCGTATTTTCCAGGTTTCTGCCAACACCTTCGATGAAATGACCTACAATTTTGCCAGTGAGCAGGTGAGCATCACCATCGAGGACTATGCCTACACCCAGCGGGTGCTGGATGCTTTGGGTGAAAAAGGCTACAGCGCTGTTTCTCCCTATCAGCAGGGTTCTACCCGCATTGATGAAGAAAAGGCCGCCGATCGCAAACAGACCCTCACCGTCTGCCTTGCGGCTCTGGTGGCTGTGGCTGCGCTGCAGATCGTGCTGCTGCGGGCCATGTTCTCCGTCCAGACGGAAAGCTACAAGCTGCTCAGCCACATCGGTCTGGTAAGCAAAACCGCCAAGCGGTCTGTTTTCTGGCAGATTCTAAGCTTTATTGTGCTGGGTCAGCTCGTTGGCGGCGGCGCCATCTGGCTGTGCGGAAGGGCCGGTATTGAACGCATTGCGCATATTCTGCGGTATCTGCCTGCCCAGTATATTGGTATTTTGAGTCTGGTACATCTGGCCGTCTGTCTTGGCGCTGCCATTTGGGTCATCACCGCCCTTGGCAAGCAGGTTTACCCTCTGGCCGCCAGATTCACTGACCTTCATCTGGAAGAAGAGGAGGCAACGGCATGATCGAAATTATAAAATTAAATAAGACCTATGACCGGGGCCGCAAAGGCGACCATCGCGTGCTGAAAGATGTTTCCTTCACCCTGCCGGATAAGGGTTTTGTATGTATTTTAGGTCCTTCCGGCTGCGGCAAGACCAGCCTGCTCAATGCCATCGGCGGTCTGGACACCTTTGACAACGGTACCCTTGCCACCCAATCGGTGCAGGTGCACCGCTACGGCACCCGGGCCTACAATGCCGAGCGCAACCGCAATTTCGGCTACATCTTCCAAAATTATTACCTTTTGGACAATCACTCCGTGGCCTACAATGTGTATCTTGGTCTGCACAGTTTGGACTTGACCCACCGGGAAAAGCTTAGACGGGTGCGCCAAGCTCTGCAGGCAGTGGACATGGAGCGCTTTATTCGCCGCAAGGTTTCCGACCTCTCCGGCGGTCAGCAGCAGCGCATCGCCATTGCCCGTGCATTGGCCCGCCGCCCCCGGGTGATCTTCGCCGATGAGCCCACCGGCAATTTGGACGATGCCAACACCCGCAATATCTGCGCCCTGCTGCGCAAAGCTTCCAAGGACAGCCTTGTGGTGATGGTCACCCACGAGGAGCACATCGCCCGTTTCTTTGCCGACCGGATCATCACATTGGATCAGGGTGTCATCAGTGAGGATACCACCCAATGGGATCGCAGCAGCCTGCAATTGGAATCGGACAAGACCATCTACACCGGGGATTTCCAGCAGCAGATTTTGCAGGAAAACACGGTGCAGCTGCGACTGCTACAATCTGCGGATGCCGCCCCCATTCACTTGACCGTCATCGCCACCCGTGATCGGGTGGTGCTGAAACTGGATGACCCCCGGGCCATTACCCTCAGTCAAGGCAACGAGCCGCCCCAGCTGGTGGAAGGCAATCGCCCGGTGATGACCCTGGAGGAGATGGACCGGCAGGGAAGTGACAGTTTCCCTCTGTTTTCCGAACCTCCCGCCCCCCAGACCAAATCCGGCAAGGGTCTGACCCTGCCCATGATGCTGGGCGAATCGAAACTGCTGATGGCAGGAAAGGGTCTCAAACGAGCCGGTATGCGGCTGTTTCTCATTCTGCTGGCTGCGGTGATGCTCTTTACGGTGGCAGACTATATCACCGTTTCCCACATCAATCCCCAGGATTTCATTACTTCCGATTCCCACATTCTGATGCTGCATCTGGAAACCGGCAAGGACCTTCCCTCCACCCCTCCTCCCGGCGGCGGCACCTGGGAACGGTACTATCAGCTGCAATACCAGCAGTATCTGGAAGACAGCGGTCTGGATTTTTATTTCGTTCCCCAGTACACCACACCGCCCCAGTATTCCATGACCCTGTTCTATCAGCAGGATATGGTCACCATGAAGCTGCCGGCTTTCAGCTATGTGCCCCTTGATTATTTGAATCCCGACACCCTGATCTACGGCCGTATGCCGGAAAACAGCGAAGAGGTGGTGGTGGATATCATTCTGCTCAGAGCCATGCTGGAAGAGGAAGGTGTGGTCAAAAACGGTGTGAATGATCTGTCCTTCTTCCTGGGCGAACAGCTCAATTTCGGTGGCAAGGGCTTGAACCCCACCATCGTGGGCATATCCGACAGCGGCGAGCGGGCCCTTTACCTGACGGAAGCAGCCATGTACACCTTGGGCAATCAGGGCAACAATGTGATCACCTGGTCTGAATTCCAGAGCCGGTATCCCGGCATGTTTGATGATGTGACCCTGGAAGAAGGCCAGCGCATCGTCAACACCGCCAGCGCCGGTGTGATTTGGCAGTCCCGTATCGGTACGCTCTATGGCAGAGATCCCCATAAATTCCGGGTGCTGGATGTGGTGGATCTTCCCCAAATGTCTGCCCAGTATATTGTTGCCGACGGCACGGTACGCGCGCTCATCAAATCCACTCTGACCAACAAAATTTCCCTCTACTGCCCGGACAAAGAGGCCATGCTGGCCTATGTGGCAGAGCAAGCCTCCCAGGGAGAGCAGGAAGGAAATCTCATTGTGCTGTATTCCGATCCCTATGCGGAAAAATATGCCGTCTATGCCGAAGCTGCCCATCTGCGGGCAGACGGACGCACCATCGTCACCGCCACCATACTGCTACTGTGCATGGTGATGCTGTATCTGCTGTGCAGAGCCCAGGTGCAGGGGCGGTTGGGACTGATTGCGGTGTATCGTCTGCTGGGCATCCCCAAGAGAAAGCTCCACGGCATTTTCCTAATGGAAGCGGTGCTCTCCGCCCTTGGCACCATCGTGCCCACGGCGGCTGTTTCCTGGCTGTCGGTTTATGTGCTGGCGCGGATTCCGGAAATCGCGCTGGATCTGCTGCTGCCTTGGCAGGCCACGGTAATTGTCAGCATTGTGCTGCTGGGATACTATGTACTGGGGTCCCTGCTGCCGCTGGCGCAGCTGCTGCGTTTGCCCCCGGCACAGCTTGCGGCAAAATACGATATGTAAAAGCAAAACCCCCTCGCCAAGAGGGGGTTTCTTTTTGTATGTAATTTTTTTGTCGGTGGGTTCCACATTGCCCCCACACGATTTTGGACAGAAAAAAGCCGCCGCTCAAAAGAGCGGCGGCTGAAATATTCTCTTAACTTACTAAATTACAGCAGCTTGGAGAAGTGCTTGATGGTACGGACCATCTGAGAAACATAGGAGTTCTCGTTGTCGTACCAGGAAACAACCTGAACCTGGGTCTTGCCGTCGGGCAGCTTGTTGACCATGGTCTGGGTAGCATCAAACAGAGAGCCGAAGCGCATGCCGATGATGTCGGAAGAAACGATCTCATCCTCGGTGTAGCCGTAGGACTCGGTAGCAGCAGCC
>JAGCMI010000153.1 GCA_017646545.1 Oscillospiraceae bacterium
AAGCAGGACATGCTGTGCAATATGCGCAGAATTATGCCCCCATCAAATTGCGTGCTGCCGTTATCCCCGCCACCAATATTGGTTCTAAATTGGCCATGCCGCTGATTTTGCTGGGTGTTGTGCTCTCTGTATTTGCGGAAATGAGCTACATGCTGGTGTATTTGGGCATTGCCTGCTTTGGTTTGTCGCTGCTGTTTCAGCTCATTACTCTGCCCGTTGAGTTTAATGCCAGCCATCGTGCTATGCAGGCCATCTCCTCGGTAAATATTCTCACCGAAGAGGAACAGCGAGGCGCCAAAAAGACTTTGACCGCTGCGGCTTTGACCTATGTCGCTGCCACCGCTGTAGCGCTGATGCAGCTATTACGGCTGATTATGATCTTTGGCGGCGGCCGAAGAAGAGATTAAGCCTTCAATCCCTCTTTGTTGACAGCAAAGGGGGATTTTGCTATGATGAAAGAAAACAGAAAGGAGATCCATTATGAAAAAAGCATCTACAATATTGACCGCTATGCTTCCCGTGATGTATTTGATGGCCATTGGACTTTCGATTATGATCAATCCGAATGATGAAACCCTTTTCCTCATTTTGGGGAGTTATATGCTGATTGGACTACTGCTGCCCTGCCTTTTATTTTTGTTTACCGCGCAAGCAGAACGCAAGTTCTTATCCGTCGGTAATATTTGGATCATCGTTGGCAATTTGATGCTGTTTATTGCCGAGATCGTCTACTGGCTCATTGCTTTGAATGAAACTCGAATTGCGGAAGCAAATGGGGCCATGGAGGGCGGTTTGGGTCTGGTATTACTGATCATACTGTATCTTCCCCATTGGATTACATATCTTTGCAGCCGTATTGTCGTTTCCATCAACTGCCATCGCGCATCAAAGGGCATTTGCGCCCAAGAGATACGCGCTCTGCATGCACTTTTGCATCTGCTGCCGGTAACAGATCTGGCCAGCGCCATTTGGATTCATCACAAAGTTAAAAATGCTGGCTGATTATTTTCGCCCCGGAGTTGACTTCCGGGGCATTTTCTATTATAATTTCTTGGTTAAAATACAAAAAGAGGAACATTTTATGGAAGAATTACGAAATTTATACAGCGAAATGGGCATCTCCCCCGCTGTTTATGCTTATGGTGAGAAGGTGCTCGAACGCATTGCACCCCGCTTTGCCGAGATCGACCAGATCGCAGAATACAATCAGGCCAAGGTTCTGACCGCATTCCAGAAAAATCGTGTCAGCGCTACTTGCTTTGCCGCCTCCACCGGATATGGCTACAACGACGAAGGCCGTGACAAGTTGGAGCAGGTATATGCAGATGTATTCCACACGGAGGCTGCCCTGGTTCGTCCCCATATCACCTGCGGCACCCATGCGCTGACCATTGCGCTGAGCGCCAATCTTCTGCCCGGCGATGAGCTGCTCTCTCCCGTGGGTCTGCCCTACGATACCCTGCAGGAAGTGATCGGTATCCGCCCCTCTCCCTGCTCTTTGGCGGAGTACGGAGTTTCCTATCGGCAGGTAGATCTGTTGGAAGGCGGCAAATTCGACTACGAGGGAATTCGTGCTGCCATCAATGAAAAGACCAAGATGATCACCATTCATCGCTCCAAAGGTTACGCCACCCGCCCCACCTTCTCCGTGGGACAGATCGGTGAACTGATTGCTTTTTGTAAGAGCATTAAGCCCGATGTGCTTGTTATGGTGGACAACTGCTACGGTGAATTTGTTGAAACCATTGAACCCAGCGATGTGGGTGCAGATATGATCGTAGGTAGTTTGATCAAAAATCCCGGTGGTGGTCTTGCATCCAGCGGCGGTTACATTGCCGGCACCAGAAACTGCATTGACCGCTGCGCATATCGGCTTTCTGCCCCCGGTCTGGGCCAGGAAGTTGGCGCAAACTTTGGTCTGATGACCAGTATGTATCAAGGCTTCTTCCTCTCCCCCACCGTTACCGCCAGCGCGGAAAAGGGTGCCATCTTTGCCGCTAATTTGTATGAGCCTTTGGGCTTTAAGTGCGTTCCCGGTGCCGAAGAGAGCCGTCATGACATTATTCAGGCCGTTGAACTGGGCAGCGAAAAGGCAATGATCGCCTTCTGCAAGGGCATTCAGGCTGCTGCGCCCGTGGACTCCTTTGCCGATCCCATCCCCGGCGATATGCCCGGCTATGACAGCCAGGTGATTATGGCCGCCGGCGCCTTTGTGCAGGGCAGCACCATGGAGCTTTCTGCTGACGGTCCCATCAGAGAACCCTATGCGGTATATTTCCAGGGTGGTCTTACCTGGCAGCATGCTAAGATCGGCATGCTGATGAGCCTGCAGAAAATGGTGGATGCAGGTTTGGTGAACATATAAAAAACACTCCCGAAGCTACGGCTTCGGGAGTTTCTCTTCTATAAGGGCCTGCTTTTGCTGGCGGGAGAGCTGTTTAATGGCGTATTCCCGTTTTAAGGCTGCGGAATAGCTTTCACATTCTTCGATAAATACCACCTGCACCGGGGTTCTGCCCCGGGTATACTTGGCACCCTTGCCGCTGTTGTGAACCTCCACACGACGCTGCACATCGTCGGTCATGCCGGTATAAAGCGTATGATCACGACAGCGAAGAATATAGACAAACCACTTCTTTTCCATTATTTTCTCCTGAATCTGCGAACAAGAATCTTATCCAGCAGAATGAATGTCACATTTCCCAGCACCAGCGTAATCAGCAGAAGCACCATGCCCATTTCCTTAAATTCGGCGGCCAATGCAGCCATACCCAACAGATTGATCAAAATCCAGTACATTATCAGTATGGCGATATTAAAAAGCAGTAACTTCCACAGCCACGCCAGAGGCAGTTTATCCAGCTTGGGCTTTACCAAGGGGTAATATCCAATAAAAACGAAAAAGGCCGCACCTTCTTTATCCGGACCCATCAGCATGGACAGAATCGCCACCGCTGCATACCATGCCCAGCCGATACGCCGACCGCATAGGCGGAATACAAACTGAAGCAGCAGCATACACAGCACCGGGCACACAAAGGTAGCCAGCGGTATCATGCCACCCAAACACATGATCACAACCGCCAGCGCTGCCATTACACCGCCCAATGCCGTTGATCTTACCGAAGTGCGTATTTCATCCCGTCTACTCATTGGGCCACCTCATTACATGCACTCTGAAATGCTTGCTGCACGATCCGAATCTCAGGACGGGTATAATAAAAATGGGTGGAGCCTGCCAGCACAGAAAGGCGGACACAGGAACATTGGCTAAGGTATTTTTCACTGCGGCGAGAAACCAGCTCATCTACCCGAGATTGAAAGACAATGGTTTTTGTACACAAAGCAGGCAGCATCTTCTTTGTAATCCGTGCCTCTTCCAGCAAATCCCAAAGGTTGGGAATCCATGGAATATATTTCCACACCTTTTTGGTAAGTGTCACACTACCGGCGCCAGCAATGGCTCTATGAATTTTAGGATCACCTTGCTGACGCGAAAAAATAAGCCCAACATTGTGCTTCACAGCTGCAAAACTGACCCGGGGACACAGAGGTGAAGCGATGAGAAATAAAAAGGGAATCTTCTGCCCCTTCTCTATGGCAAGCTGGATGGCAAACAAGGTACCCATGGAATGACCCACCAAGGCAACCTTTTCATGGGTCAGCGCCAAACGGTCAAAGGTACTCCAAACATATTTCTTCCACACATCCATGGATGATGCGGAAAAATCATCCACCGTGCCGCCATGGCCCGGCAGCAGAAGACTATATACTGACCAGTTTTCCGGAACCAAATGGACCAGAGGCAAGGTGGTATCAAAGTGGCGTGGTGTGCCCACAATGCCGTGCAAAAACAGCACAGCGGTATCCGCACCGGGAATGATACGAACATATTCTTCATGCAGCATAACCATACCTCCTTTTCTTCCATTATAGCAAAACAAAAAGAAAAAGCAAGGCAAACACAAATGCCTTGCTTTTATCCTTACATAATTTGGCGGCCTTCCAGAGCCCGGGAGAGGGTTACCTCGTCGGCATATTCCAACTGGCTGCCCACCGGCACACCGTAGGCAAGACGAGTTACCTTCACACCCATGGGACGCAGCAGACGGGAAATGTACATAGCAGTTGCTTCTCCCTCCGTGTCCGGATTGGTGGCCATAATGACTTCACGAACCTCACCGGAACCGACACGGCGCAGCAGCTCACGAATCTTAATATCATCCTGCGTCACATGGTTCAACGGGGAAATCACACCATGCAGAACATGGTAGTGACCGCGGAATTCACGGCTGCGCTCCATGGCAATTACATCCTTGGGATCAGCCACAACACAGATAATACCAGAATCACGGGTATCATCGCTGCAGATGGGGCACAATTCCAAATCCGTCAGATTCTGACAGCAAGGACAGGTATGCACTTCCCTCTTTGCCTGCAAAATCGCATCAGCGAAAGCCTGCGCCTCTTGCTGGGGCAGACTTAATACATGAAATGCCAATCGCTGGGCAGTTTTGCCGCCAATGCCGGGAAGCCGGGCAAATTGATCGGCCAGTTCCTGCAGCGCTGCGGGAAAATACTGCATAAGGCCTCCTTAGAACAGACCGCCCAGGTTCAGACCACCGGTGATCCGTGCCATGTTGTTCTGAGCATCGGTGTCAGCGGTACGCATCGCTTCGTTCACAGCAGCAATGATCATGTCCTGCAGCATCTCCACATCATCGGGATCCACAGCCTCGGGCTTAATGTCGATGCCAACCACCTGATGCTTGCCATTGACGGTAGCGGTAACCATACCGCCGCCAGCGGAGGAAGAATAAGTCTTGTTCTCCATCTCTTCCTGCATGCGGATCATATCCTGCTGCATCTTCTGGGCCTGCTTCATCATAGCAGCCTGGTTCATGCCACCGGGCATGCCACGGAAATTATTCTTAGCCATAGTTATATCTCCAATCTCATTCCTTGATTTTAATGACATCACGATGGGCCTTGCCGAAAGACAGCAGCTGGTCCATTTTCGCATTTTTTGCCGGCTGTGCAGTGGGGTCCACCAAATTGACGCGAATCGGACGATTCAGTCGGGCGCTGGCCTTACGGCTAATGATCTCCAAAAGCTCAGGCTTATTGACGGCATCATAGGTGAATTTACAATCGCACAAAAGCTTCAGTTCGTTTGCCTGCAATACTCCGCGAACGGGAGAATCGGGCTTGAACATAAAGTAGGGCTTCATGGGAAAGGTCAGTTCCTGCCGAATGGAAGCGCCCAAATCCATCCAGAAGCCAACGGGCAGTTCAGAGGCAACCGGCTGCTGCGGTTCTTCCGGGGGAACATCTTCATCGTCCGGAGGAGGCGGAAGTTCCTCTTCCTGCGGTTTGATCTGTGCAGGCTGTGCCGGAGCAGCCGGAGCTACAGTAAAGCTTCCGGAACGAATCTGCTCTTCCAGGCGGGTCAGCCGGGCATTCAAACTCTGGGCATCCAGAGAAAGCTCAGGCTGGCACAAGTTCATAATACACAACTCCGCATCCATGCGTCGGCTGGCGGAGCGGGTAAAGCCTGCCATGGTCTGCTGCAGCAGGGACATGATCCGGATCAGTTCCCCACCGGAGATCAGTTTCGCCAAGGCTTTTGCCTCTTTACTGTCAGCCACACCGGAAAGCATGGTTAAACCTGCTTCGGGAGCGGTTTGCAGCACCAAAAGGTCACGGGCAAGGCAAGCCAGCTCGTCCAGCATGGCGGAAAGATCCTTGCCGTCGGCATAGAGCCGATTGAACAGTTCCAGAGCGCTACGGGTATCATGGCGGGCAATATAGCCCATCATCTCCCCTGCCTTCTGCTGACCGGCAATGCCCAAACATGCATACACACGCTCAGCGGTCAATTCCCCAACGGTGGCGCAAGCGCACTGATCCAGCAGGCTGAGCGCATCACGCATACCGCCATCTGCCATACGGGCCAAAACCCGGGCAGCGGAATCATCCAGATCGATACTCTCCTGATAGGATACATATTGCAGTCGAGATGCGATGTCTTCCTGACTGATTCGGCGGAAAGCAAATCTCTGGCAGCGGGACAATATGGTAGCCGGCACTTTATGCAATTCTGTAGTGGCCAGAATGAACAGCAAATGCTCCGGCGGCTCTTCAATAATCTTCAGCAACGCATTAAATGCTGAAATAGAAAGCATGTGAACCTCATCAATGATGTACACACGCATTTTGACCTGTGACGGGCTATAAACTGCGTCATCACGCAGGTCACGGACATTATCCACGCCGTTATTGGATGCTGCGTCAATCTCCAACACATCCATACAAGCACCGGAATCAATGGCGCGGCAACTGGGGCAGCAATTACAAGGATTGCCATCCTGCGGATTTTCACAGTTAACCGCCTTCGCCAAAATCTTGGCGCAGGAAGTTTTGCCCGTACCGCGGGAGCCGGTGAACAAATACGCATGGCTTAATTGCCCATTTTGAAGCTGGGTCTTTAGGGTCTGTGTGATCGCCAACTGACCCACCACATCATCGAAGGTCTGGGGACGATATTTACGATATAATGCCTGATATGCTGCCATAGCGTCCTCCCTTCAAGAATTTCATAAAAGACCGGCCCATAACAAGATCGCACACCCACATTTGAACCTGCTGCATACTCGGTTTCGATACTCACAGCTCAGGAACGGCAGCCTCACGGCACACGGAAAGATCCGCTTAATGCTGCTTGGTTCCCCACCTGACATGGTTCACGGGTTCCCGTTGCGTGAGACCGTCCCATCAACACTGTTTGTAACGGCCAGACAGTACACAAAACAAGTCCGGGTGTGGGAATTCATCCCTGCTGTAGCGGATTGCAGGTATAGGGCACCGCTATCTCCCCGACTAGTGCGACCTTGTTACGAGCCGGTCTTGCTGTAACAAGTGTATAAAATTGATTTAGTTCAGCTTGCTGTCGATAAAGGCAGCCAGCTCACCGAAAGTAGCGATCTTCTGATCTTCCATTTCCAGCTCAATGCCCAGCTCGCTCTCCAGATCCATGATCATTTCCACGATGTCCAGAGAATCGATGCCCAAGCTCTCAAAGGTGGAGTCGGGAGTGATCTCAGAAGGATCCAACTCCAACTGCTTGGCAGCATAGGATACCAACTTTTCGTACATAGGTTTATTCCTCCGTATGTTATTTCTTTGGTCCTAAAGTATTTTAGTACATGGGAGCCATTTTGTCAATGACAGATTTTTACACTTGCCCTACTGCAGAGCCGGCAGCGTAGGCAGTGGCCCATGCGATCTGCAAATTAAAGCCACCGGTATAGGCATCACAATCGATGATCTCACCGGCAAAGAACAACCCCGGCACTTTCTTGGACTGCATGGTTTTGGGATCGATCTCAGACACTTTCACACCACCGGAAGTGATGATCGCCTCCGCCACGGGACGCTTGCCGGTAATGGTGAGAGAAAAGCCTTTGAGCAGCTCTACCATACTGCGACGCTGCTGGCGGGTCAGAGAATTGGCCTGCATCGCAGGATCAATCTGCAAACGACGCAGCACCACGGGAATCATGCTGCGGGGAAGCAAATCCGTCAATGCATTTTCCATGGAACGGTTTTTATACATTTCCAAGTCACGCAGGATACGGGCATCGAGTTTGCTTTCATCCAATGCAGGTTTGAGATCGATTACAAGACGGCAGTTCTCCCCTTTTAGATGCGCGCTGGCGGAAAGCACTGTAGGACCGGAAACACCAAAATGGGTAAACAGCAGTTCACCAAAATCGGTAAAGAGTTTCTTGCCTTTGGCATCCAGCAATTTCACATCCACATTCCGCAAAGAAAGGCCTTGCATATCGGGGGCATCCGTGCCCATCGTTTCCAGCGGCACAAGACTTCCTTCGCAGGGCACAATGGTATGTCCCAAACGCTCCGCCATGGCATAACCATCGCCGGTAGAGCCGGTGGTGGGATAGCTGAGGCCACCGGTGGCCAGGATCACCCATTGGCAACCATAGGTTGCTTTATCGCCTTTTACCCCGGAAATTTGCCCATTTTCCACAAGAATATCACGAATTCGGTCAGTACGGATCTGCACACCGGCAGCATTGGCTGCTCGCAACAAGGCGTCCAAAACCGTTTGGCTTCGATCAGAAACGGGGAAAACACGATTGCCACGCTCGGTTTTTAGCGGGCAACCATGAGTTGCCAAGAAATCCATGATCCGTTCCGGAGGGAAGGCATTCATGGCACTGAAGAGGAAGCGACCATTACGGGGCACATTCTTCAGCACTTCATCCGCCGGGCAATCATTGGTCACATTACAGCGACCTTTACCGGTGATGAGCAGTTTCTTTCCCAGGCGATCATTTCGCTCTAAAAGAAGAACCCGCTGCCCTCTTTGGGCTGCAGTAATGGCGGCAAACAGACCGGCAGGGCCACCGCCAATGACAATTCCATGATAGTGCATCATTTTTCGCCCCCAATCGTTTTGAGCATCTGTACTTCCTCCTCCGTTAGGTAGCGCCATTTGCCAACGGGCAGGTCTCCCAGTTTCAGTCTGCCCTCACTGATGCGGCGCAGACGGGTAACATGCATACCGGCAGCATCGCACATACGGCGCACTTGACGGTTACGGCCTTCATGGATGGTAATCTCCAATCTAGCATGCTCTCCCTGCACGGTCCACTGACGAACATGGGGCGGACGGATCATATAGCCATCCAGTTCAATGGGTTGCTGCAGGCGTTCGAAGCCTTGGGGTGTGTAGCCCGTGACCCAGACAAAATATGTCTTTTTCACCTCATGCTTGGGGTGCATCAACTGATCCGCAAAGGCGCCATCATTGGTAAATAAGAGCAAGCCCTCAGAGCTCAGATCCAAACGGCCCACTGGATAGACCCGAACACCGCAATCTGCAACCAGTTCAGCTGCGGTTCTTCTCCCCTTTTCATCGGACAAGGTGGTGACAAATCCACGGGGTTTATTCAGCATGATGTACACCGGCTTCTCGCCGGCAGGGATGGGAGCTCCATCGATCATAATTTGATCTGTATCTTGGTCCGCAGATTGCCCCAGAAGGGCCACCGCACCATTGATGGTAACTCTGCCCTCCAGGATCATCTGCTCCGCAGCGCGACGGGAAGCAACGCCACGGGCGGACAATATCTTTTGTAATCGTTCCTTCATAATTTATTCTCCAAACCAACGATGCCATCGGTTTTCTTTCTGTTGTTGCTGCTGTTCTACGGTTCGGTCATACCGCAAAGACACTTTTCCAATGGGTGTATCACCCAGACAGATATAGGCATATCCTCCATCCGCATCCTCCACGACGGGAGCGAACACCATCGTCTTTTGCGACAAACGAACAACAGGCTCCTCACCAGCGGCAAGCGGATATACAAAATCCTCCTGCGCCACAAGGGCAACCTCCTCTTGCGCGCCTCCAAAGACCTGCAGATGGCCGAGGATCTGCCCCTTAGTCACAATCTGGCAAGGTTGGTAGGACGCAAATCCCTGCTCATAAAGGGCGGCATGATCCATCCAATCATTACCATCTTCAATGGTGACCACAATCAGCCTTCTGCCCTGCCGCTGCGCACTGGACACAAGGATGCGCCCCGCAGCTTTGGTATAACCGGTTTTGACCCCCTCCGCGCCATCTACGCGCCACAGCAGTTTATTGTGATTGGTCAAGCTGCGGTTGCCGATCCGAACGGACTTGGTGGACACCGTCTGGGCAAAGATGGGGTTCTTCATGGCATAACGAGTCAGAATCGCCAAATCCCGTGCCGAGGAATAATGATCGGGGGCATCCAGTCCATGGGGATTGACAAAATGGGTATCGGTCATTTTCAGCATACGGGCTTTATCATTCATCAGTTGGGCAAAGCCCTCCACCGTACCTCCGCAATAAATGGCCAATGCCGTGGCTGCATCGTTGCCGGAATGGAGCATCATGCCATACAGCAGGTCCTGCAATGTGAGCACCTCCCCTTCCTGCAGATAGATGGAAGAGCCTTCGATGCCCACAGCCTCTTTCGGAATCATCATCCGATCCAGCACATTGCATTGCTCACATATAAGAAGCGCTGTCATTATTTTGGTGGTACTGGCAATGAGGCTTTTTTCATTTGCCCGCTTTTCATAGAGGATGCGTCCTGTGTCCCCATCCACCATAATGGCTTTTTGTGCGGAAATTGCCGCAGCAGGACTGGATAAAAACAGGACGGCAGCCAGAATAGCCGCCGTCCCGGCAAAAAATCGTTTCATATTCTCACCCAACCATAGTATGGATGGGCAAAAGGATATTATTCTTCCTTTTTCTCCATTCTGGAGTTAATAAAATCTGCCACCTTATCTAGCAGGTCGGGAACCTGCTCCACAATACGGTCTGCTGTGGTATTGGCAGGTGCGGGAATGGGCAGCACACGAACAGAGCCATCCTTAACCACCAGGAATGCCACCGGGGTGACCTTAACACCGCCGCCTGCACCGCCGCCAAAGGGATTTTCCTGCCGATTGGGGTTCTTGGAAACATAGTCGGATCCGCCACCGCCAACACCGACGCTAATCTTGGACACGGGAATAATGGTCACACCGTCAGCCGTGGTAATGGGCGTACCCACAACGGAATTGACATCCACCATCTCACGGATTTTGGCAATGGTATTTTCCAACATATTGGGAAGATTCTTACTCATTTCGAGGCACCGCCTTTTCTAAGTTTTTTCATATTCATAAAGTCTTTTACTGCTCGCAGACCATACTTCACAACGATCCAGATCAGTCTGCCAAAGGTTATGCTGATATCCACATGGGCGATTACAAGGGTTTTGGTTGCTTCAAAATCACATTCCACTTCCAGATCCCGTTTTTTGATCACAAAGCAACGCTCCAGCTGCGGAATCAAATTGCCAAGCGCTGCCCATGCACGGCCATAATTCACGGCCAAATCACAAGGGTCATCGCCAGCCATGATCAGTTTTAGCTGCAAGCGGCGAATCCGCAGCTTTTGACGAAATGCATCCAGGAAGTCTAGTGCGGTTTTGACCAGGGGCAGAAAATCTGTCCAGGAGCCGCCCTTCTTTTGCTTGGGTTTGGGAGAGGCACTTGCAGATGCAGCCTTCTTCCCTTTCTTTTGGGTAGGTTTCTTTTCTTTTTTCTTTTTTTCTTTTGGGGGTGTTTCGGATTTCTTAGGCAAGATGCGGATGGGGATCGGACCGATCTTTGCCTCCAGCAGAAAGCCGTCGGAATCATAAACGGCTTTTACACCCAAGGGCAAAATTGCCAGTACGACCAAAACACCCAAGGCAATCAACCAGCCCATTATACCCCCTCCTGAATTGTAAGCTGATCCATTTCTATGATCTCGATGGGATCACCGAAGTTGATCTTCTCAATGGGAGGCAATTCTTCCAAGGAAGAAATTCCAAAAGTACGCAAAAAATCCGGTGTGGTACGATATAAGATAGGCCGACCGGGCACATTGAGTCTGCCTGCCTCCACGATCAGCTTTTTGTTCAGCAGCGCGGAAATGGAATAGGCACTATCCACACCACGGATCTGCTCCACCATGGCTTTTGTGGCAGGCTGATAATAGGCCACGATCGTAAGCGCCTCCAACTGGGAGGAGGAAAGCTTGGGCGGTTTGCGGGTTTCCAATGTCTGGGTAATATAATCTGCCATCTCGCTGGAGGACACCATCTGATAGCCCTTATCCAGACGGAGAATACGAATACCGCGGCGGTCAAATGCCAACTGATCCGCCAGTGCATCTGCAGCAGAAATGATTTCAGAGGGGTCTGCCATTAAAGTAGCCGCCATACGGCTTACTTCGACCCGTTCACCGGCTGCAAAGAGGATGGCCTCAATGGCACGCTGAAGATCTGTTTGTTCCATTGGATTACTCCTCCTTTACAGATTGGTTGTCCAAAAGACGGACATTGGGATTATCTCCATTGATATCATCTTCAAGGGTAACTGTATTATTCTTACACATATCCAAAATGGATATGAATGTGGCGACGATCTCAGAACGGCTGCGATTTCCCTTAAACAGGTTCTTCAGCTTTTCAACACCCCGCAGCAACAGCTGGCGCAAGAGTTCTCCCGTCTTTTTACTGATGGAATAGGGTTCTTTGCCAACAATGCCCTTAAAGTTCACTGTGGGCGGCGGCAGGCGCTGCTGATTACGCTCGGAGATGACATCCAGCGCTTTCAGCAGGTCCGAGGTATCATGCTGGTAACGGTAGGACTGCTCGCGGTTCAGCGGTTCGGGATCCTTGGAAACAGGCTGCGGCCGATTTCGTTACGGGGTTCCAGAAACGATACTGCAAGACGAATCTGCTCGATGGCTTCTTTCCGCTGACGCTCAATCAAGGATTGACGAAGCACATCCAGTTCGGACTCTGCCTCGGCCTGCTCTGCCGCAGAAAGAAGCATTTTGGTTTTGATCAGCATCAAATGGGAGGCCATGGTGATAAACTCACTGGCAACCTCCATATCCATCCGCTTCATCTCATCCAGGTAAGCCAGATACTGCTCCAAAATAGCTGTAATGGACACATCTTCAATTTCTATTTTATTCTTGCTCAGCAGCAGGAAAATAACATCCAGAGGGCCGTTAAAGTCCTCCATCTCCTCTGTACGAGTACGGACGATACCTTCCAGCCGATATTGCGGTTGACTCATAATCATCCCTCAGCTTACCCAATTTCTCAACTTTAGTATACCACTGTTTTCCACTTTTCGCAAGCTTTTCAATAAAAAAAGAGGAAAGCCCACCTTTCGATGGACTTTCCAATAGACGATTAACGATAGAATGTGTTGCCGCCAATGAATTCACGCACCAAACTGGTGGGAGGAATTTCATCATCCACATCGGCTTCCTGCACAAAATTCAACACCTTGACAATGGCACGAACTTCATCATAGCATTCGTCTTCCGGGGGAACCGCAGTAAGCAGGGGGAAAATATGCTTCTTGAGCACCGCCAGCTCATAAAGGGTGGAACTGTTGAAGATCACATCCGCATTCTCCTGGAAAGGGAAAATCCACTTCTCTTCGCCTGCACGGACACTGCTCCACATACCAATGGTTCCCTCCACACTGGTTCCACGGCTCTCATAGTCACGGACAATACGACGCAGCAGGCGCAGATACGATGTAGGAATGCGATTATGATCATCCAAGTTCAATGGCAGCAAGGGGCTGACATAGAGTCGGAACACGAAACTGCTGTCCAGATCTTTGGGCAACAGCAACGGATTCAAGGCATGCAAGCCTTCGATGATAAAAACGGTATCCCGGTGCATCTTCATTTTGTGTCCGCGCCACTCCCGTTTGCCGGTCTTGAAATTAAAATACGGGATCTCCACTTCTTCCCCAGCGAACAATCTGGCCAGATGCTGTCCAAAAAGCTGGGTATCGATGGTGTTGATATGCTCCAGGTCCAATTTCCCGTCAGGACCGGGGGCGATCTTATCCCGATCGATATAGTAATCGTCAAGGCTCATCAAAATGGGTTTCTTGCCATGAACACGAAGTTGGGTAGCAAGACGATTGGCAGAGGTGGTCTTACCGGAGGAACTGGGACCGGCCAGCATCACAGCTTTCGCGCCTCGCTGACACACCAGATCCGCAACATGGGAATAGCGCTTTTCATGCAACGCTTCGTTGACGCGGATCAACTCACGAATACGACCGGAATCCACCAATTCGTTCAAATCAGCAACGGTCTGGCAATCCATGAGATCACCCCAGCGCTCCCCTTCTGAGAACATTTCAAAGAAATGGGGACTTTCCACATAATCAGCAACCTGATCCGGTTCCTTGGGGTCGGGATAGATGAACATAAAGCCACCGGCCTTATGCTGGATATCCCACACCTGAAGATATCCGGTGGAAGGTGCCAGTTCACCGTAGAAATAGTCGCTAAAGTCTTCAAAGATATATTCATCAAAATAGGACTCTTTTCTCCAGGAGAGCAAACGGGCTTTATCTTCCTGTCCGCAGGCGCGGTAACGGGCAATTGCTTCTGCCGTAGTCAATCTCTGGCGGCGCAGAGGAATGTCCATTTCCACCAGCTTACGCAGTTCTGCCTTCAGTTTACGGACAGAAAATTCTTCACATTGGGAAACTGCGATAAATAGTCCCGGACCAACGGTGCAGCTCATCTTTGCCTTTGCATTGGGCCACAAGCGATGCAGCGCCAGGAAAAGCACATACTGCGCTGTGCGGGCATAGACCTCTCTGCCAATGGGGTCAGCATATCGAATCAGATGCACCTCGCCACCGGAAGCAGCCATGGCGCGACGAATAGAGGGACGGTCGGGCATCGTATCCTTCTCCCGCAGGGGGATATAATTCAAGTTAAACACCTCTCCTGCGATCTTTGCCGCCAAGGGGCGATCTGCCAGAGTGGTTCCGTTCAAGCCAAGCTGCTGAACCAGCTGCAGCAGGCTGGTACCGGGGGTTGTTTGGATTGGATGGCCATCAAATGTGAGTTTCATGCTGAAACCCCCTTTCTTTATATTGGAGAAGAATTATATCACATTATTTTGGATAAATCAACCAAATTTCATCTTAGTTTTATTGTTTTCTTCAAAATATTGCACAATTTCTGCGCCCACATAGTAATGGGATAAAATCTGCTGATAATCATATCCCTGCTTTGCCATGGCATTCGCCCCGTATTGGCTCATCCCCACACGGTGTCCATAGCCCTTGGTATGAAAGGTGATGGATTCGTCTTCCACCTTGACATAGAAGGCGGTGGAACGAAGCCCCAGAAGCGTCCGCAGCGTAGTCCCACGATAGGCAACACCTCCAATGGTCATGGTTTCTACCCCACCGCCGTCGGTATAGCTCACTTCGGTAAACCAGGTATCGGGAGCGCCTTTCAGCCTGATCCCCAAGGCGGATTGAAACTGCTCCGCAGAAAAGACTTTACTGTCTGCAAAAAAAGAAGCCGCATCCTCCCCCGGACTCTGTACCGATTGCAAATAAGGAATATCCTGGCCCCAAACTTCAACCGCTGATTCTGTCATTCCGCCTGAACAAGAAAAATACGTGGAGAAAATAAGCGCATCTTCATAGGTCAGCACCTGCCCGGCTGTATTATCCACCGCATAGCGCGCCCGTTCCACCGACGAAAGACTTCCACCACCAACAATATATGTTTCAGGATCGATATACGCCTGACAACATGACGCCTGGGCACAAATCGTGTTCTTCCCATGGCGCGAATCAGCACTGCAATGCTTCAGCGTATAGGTTCTGGCTGCAACTGCCTGGGCTTTGATGGCTTCCATTTCAAAAGAAGCCGGCATTTCCGCCAGCACAACGCCCAGCAAATAGTTTTCCAGTTCCACGGTGACCTTTTCCTCATTCAAAAGCAGCGATAAATAGCATCCGTCTTGCAGATCATCCTGAGGAATCGTCGGCTCTGTTTGCGGCTCATTTGGCTGTGGGGAATGCCCATTCTCCCCTCTTCCCAAATACCACACCAGCGCAAACAACACCAGTGGCAGGAAAATACCAATGCAAACCTTTTTCGTAAGATCCATTTGTTGATAATTCATTCGTTTCACCCCAGCATCATATTACTGCCCCCGGTCAAAAAATACTGTCGAGGTGGTACAACCCTGCGGATAATTCATAACCGGAGATAGCACAAAAACGAAAATTATTTGACATCTTCTTTTGACTTTGCTATAATATTTTCATCAACATAATGGAGGTTTTGTCATGGAAAAGAAGATCATTACCATTAGCCGCGAATTTGGCAGCGGCGGACGCACCATCGGCAGAGAGGTTGCCAACCGTCTGGGTATCCCCTTTTATGACAAGGAGCTTGTTGAAAAGATTGCTCTGGAAAGCGGTTTCGCTCCTACCTTTGTTGAAGAACATGGCGAGCATTCCCCGGGCAGAACCCGTCTTTCCTACGCTTTCTCCCATCAGGGTGTTCCCGGTGTGATGAATGGCCTGTCCACCGCTGACTTTTTGTGGAGCATTCAGTGCAGCGTGATTATGCAGCTGGCTGAGCAGGGCCCCGGTGTTATCGTGGGTCGAAATGCGGACTATATTCTCAAGGATCGCAAGGATTGTCTGAATGTGTTCATCCATGCCAACGATGAATTCCGTGCAGACCGCATTGTGCGTCTTTATGGTGAAAGCGAGAAGAGTCCTCAGACTCGTTTGGCCGAAAAGGATAAGCGTCGTCAGGTGAACTACCAGCACTATACCGGTCAGATCTGGGGTGCTGCGCAGAACTACGATCTGTGTCTGGACAGCAGCCGTCTGGGTGTTGACCAGTGTGTTGAGATCATCCTCTCCCTGCTGAAATAAAAATATCAAAAAGCCTGCCGAATTCGGCAGGCTTTTTCTTATACAGTTGCGGGTTCTGCGTCGGCAATGTGAATATTCACACCATTGACTTCCACATTCTCGTCCGCGCGGATAAGAATATACTTCACGCCGCCGATCACACGGGTCTGGATCAAATCGGAGCGGTCGGTGGCAACCTTGATGGAAACATCATCGGTTTTGATCTCGATCTTCTTGGTATCGATGATGTTGCTGGGATACACTTCTGCATCCAGGCCAAACACTTCCTCAAAATCCACGGAGAACTTGGCAATCCGTTCTTCGGACACACCGCAACTTTCCAGCATATCGGTAACCTGCTCCTTGGAGATGGTCAGCGCTTCGGGCAGCTTACTTTCCTTATGCAGCGCCAACTGCTGGCAAAGCTGGTCATGG
Organism: Oscillospiraceae bacterium; assembly: GCA_017646545.1. Taxonomy (GTDB): domain Bacteria; phylum Bacillota; class Clostridia; order Oscillospirales; family Oscillospiraceae; genus Faecousia. Next base: position 16,756 of record JAGCMI010000153.1, read on the forward strand.
ACGGTCTGCACCACTTCCAGACTGCACTCTTCATTCAGCGCAGAGGACAACATATCTTCAAAACATTCCTTCTGCTCCTGGGCAGGCTTGGCAACGGGGGTATTGAACAGCGCTGCAACAAAGCCCTCGTGATTGTCCTTGGGGCTGCGGTTAAAATACAATGCGTTATAAATATTGGTGGCTCTGCCATCAAATGCAGGGAACAGAAAACCCAGTTCCGGAGCTGCCACCGCATTGACCATATTACCATCCTGGAACTCCTTACTGGAAGGCTCATAGTGCAGCACAGCCTTGGTCTGCTTCACGGGGCAGACAGCACAGAGGACATAAGTATAAATTTCATCGGAGTTATCGGAGAAGGTATCCCCGTCCTTGCTCTTGAAGGGCACATCGTAGCTGTCCGTGCCGAGAAGGATGAGATAATTACCCTCCATGGTAAGATTTTCCATAACCTGCTTATAGAAGCTCATACGTACTTCATCCTGATGGATGCCCTGACCACGCAGACTCATCAGCAGCTTATGCTCAGGACTATCTGCCACTTGAGATGTGCGGAAAGTAATGTCCAGCAGATTTTTACCCAGCGTACCGCCCAAAGTGCGACGAAGAAGGGCAAAATACTTCTCTGCCTCGTTTTCAGACATCATACCGGTGCTGCGGGCAAACTCGGAGATGATCTCCTTTTTATCGTTGACATAGCAGCCGAAGATTTTGGTCATATTACTGCGGTCGCGCCGCTGACGACGGCGGATCTCGCCAATTTCTTTTGTATTCATGGGTATACCTCGCAAGAAAGATTTCCGGGCTATTATAGCACAGCCAACGCAAAGATGCCAGTAAAATTTGGCTGTTGTGTAATAGAAAAGTGGGCAG
>JAGCMI010000154.1 GCA_017646545.1 Oscillospiraceae bacterium
CCTATCTCTTCCACCGCCACATAGTCGCGATTACCATAAACCGCCTCATAGGCATCCATGACAGGGTCCAGCAGCTGCAGCAGCGACGGATCCTCGATCTCTGCCACGGGCACAAAGGTCAAATCCGCGCGGCCTTCAATGGCACCGGCATAGTCGATAATGTGGAGCAATCTTGCAACATCATAAGACACAGGGACAGTAATGGTAACGGTCTTTCCCTCATCGATGGGCTGCCATTGATCGCCATTTTCGTCATAGATCTTAATATCATAGATTGCAATCTGTTCATCTACACCCAATTCCGGGATGCCGACATTCATCGTTGCGCCCACAGGCAAATCACCGGAAACCACAACACCGGTAGCCTGGTCAACACAGCTATTGTCAGGCATCGTGAGGATCAGCATATCAGGACAGATCACCGACCATTCCTCATCCTCATAATTGCTGGTCTCGTTCTGGAAAACCCAAGGGTATTGCTGCAATTTCGCAGGCAAGGTGCTCCCCTCTGCCGCATCGACTTTCAGCCACAGAGCAGTGGTTTCCTCCACCCAATGGACATCTACCACCACCAACTGCAGCGGCCACTGCGTAACATCCGTTGCAACGAAGCTCTCCGTCTCATTTTGCCAATCCACATTGGGATCATCAGAAATGAGCATCTCTCCGTAAACCGCAAAATTCATCTCTGCTTCCGCGCCGATCAATCCGCCATAGGCACCGGGGTTATACACCTTCTTCGGAACCGAGGTCGGGGGTGTGACCACAAGCGCATCCGCATAGCCCAAACTGGGAATATCATTCTGGCTGTATCTGTACATTTTGAATTTCGTCATGGTCAGCATCGACACCTGCCTGTGCCTGCGTAATCGCCGGCTGGATCGGCATGCCGCAAAAGCATAAAAAACACCGCCCGATTGGTCTACAAGATATTCGCACAGTAAGCACACAAGATTCTGCCTTGCCCCCATCGCATTGACAGATACCTGCAAGTATGGTAAACTGTAGTAAATTTTTAACAAGAAAGAGAGTACAAATATGGACCATTATGAGTACATTGATATGGAGCAATGGCCCCGTGCAGATCTTTACAAACTCTATACCGAAGGCTGGGGCACCGTAACCTTCTCTCTGACCAAGAAGCTCTCCGTTGCGAAGCTGGTTCCGTACTTAAAAGAAAGAGGCATTAAATTTGTACCCGCGGTCATGTGGCTGGTAAGCCGGGAGATCAACCGGATTGAAAATTTCCGGCTGGCAGTCCGGGACGGACGGTTGATCCGCTGGGAGGTAATCCACCCCATGTTCCCCACCCTGAACGCCCATGAAAATATGACCTTCCACGGGCTGCGCCACCAGGAAAGTTTCCGTGATTTTTACGAAGCGTACCTGGCAGAGCAGCAGGAGAACCGGGATAAAACTTGTCTGTGGGCAAACAAGATCCCTGCCAATTTTTTTATGGTTTCCGTTTTCTCCTGGCTGCATTTTGATGCCAGCTCCATGCAGCTAAGAAATGCCAAGGAGTATTTTGCGCCCTTCATTGCCATTGGTCAGTATAACAACGACATGCTGCTGCCCTGCATGCTCATGGGTAATCATGCGGCAACGGATGCATGGCATGTCGCACAGTTCTTCAGCGGTCTCCAGGCGGCAATGGACGATCCCGATCAATGGTGTTGGTAAGGCAGGCAAGAATATGGCTCTAACAGAAAAATGCATTTACAAATATTTTGAGGCCTATGCCGCCGAGCAGGGCCCCGATCTGTTTTTGTTTGACGAGAACCGGTCCTATACCGCCGCGGAAACATTCTCCGAGGCCATTGCCATCGGCAACTGTCTGTATGATCTTGGGGTTCGGCAAGGGAGTTTGGTCGCCCTTCGCTGCACGCGTTCTATAGATGCGTATCTGATTTTTCTGGCGCTGGAATTTATGGGTGCTACGGCGGTATTGACCGACCCTCATTTGCCGGTGGATACCTTCCTTCAAGACACCGGAATCCCCATCCAGCCGGACATGGTCATTACCAACGAAGCCGCAGGCGAAGGCCTCGGTGCCAACGGAAACTGGGAGATCGTCGGCCATGGCAGACTGAACATCGGCCATCCCGCCCGGCAGGAATCCCGCCGCTTCCCGGTGGGCAATGACCTGAAAGCACCGGCTACCATTATATTCACCTCCGGCTCCACCGGAAAGGGCAAGGGCGCCATGCTCAGCCAGGAGGCCATCTTGCAGTATGCGGTGGATTCCATTCAGCTTCCCTGGCATCAGCCGGCAGATGTGGCCATCGTTACCATCCCCACACATCACGGTTTTGGACTGTGCCTTCTGGGTGCCGCTTTGGTGGCCCGGTATGCCCTGTTCTTCCCCCGGGATATGCACCCGGACTATGTGCTGGACTGCATCGAGCGCTACCGCATCACGCGGATCAATGCCGTGCCTTCCTATTTCTATGTCCTGGCCCGGAACAATGAACAGCAGGGCCGGAATCTGGATTCCCTGCGCACGGGATTCACAGCCGGTTCCCCCATCATCCCCGAACAACACCGTTACATTGAACGCATTCTGGGCATCACGCTGCATCCGCTCTACGGCATGAGCGAGAGCATTAGCATCTCCTGCACCGCGCCTTCCGATTCTGCAGAATGCCGTGCAACCACCGTGGGAAAATTCCACCGGGATGCCGGCTGCATTCTCGACCAAAACGGTAATCCCCTGCCCCAGGGTATGGAAGGAGAGATCTGCATCAGCGGTCCGGCCATTATGTGCGGATACTACGGTGACGAGGAAACCACCCGCCAGACCATCGACGAACAAGGGCGGCTCCACACCGGAGATCTGGGATACCTGGATGCGCAAAACTACCTGCACATTAGCGGCAGAATCAAGGATATCATCATCCGAAACGGCATTAACCTCTCCCCGGCAAAAATCGAGGCCGCCATTCGCTCCGTTCCCGGAGTGGAACAGGCCGCCGTGGTTGGTGTCCGTCATGAAATGCTGGGTGAGGCACCCTGCGCCCTGGTCGTCCTGCAGCCGGAATGCACAATGACTGCCGATGAGTTAAACATGCAGCTGCTATCACGCATTGCCAAAAATGAGATTCCCGTTGCTGTTTTGTTTGCAGATCAGATCCCCCTGAACAATATCGGCAAACCCGACAAGCAGACCATCAAAAAATTGTTCACCTAATCATGCAGCAGAGCCAGGCACGTTTTTGTGCCTGGCTCTTTTACCGCAGATTCTCCGTCATTGCGGGGCAAGCGAATGCTCCTGCCACAGTTGATCCCGAAGCATTCGTTCCCTAAGATCCCGCAGCACATTTCCCGTGTCTGCGTTGTCAGCCGGCAGGATCTTCTTTATCAGTTCTGCAGCCCGGGTTGCGGTACGCTCGTCGTTCTCAAACCGCTGTGATAGCTACGAAGCATGCTATCACAACCAAAAAAGAACACCACCCAAATGGGTGGTGTTCTTTTTTGGTTGCGGAGGCAGGACTCGAACCTACGACCTCCGGGTTATGAGCCCGACGAGCTGCCAACTGCTCTACTCCGCGATATTAGGGTGCAACCTTGATTGCTTAGATAGTATAGCACAGAGAAATAGGATTGTCAACCCCTATTTTCTGGGTGTTTTTGGCGAAAATGAACAATTTTATAGAAAAAGGGCGGGTTGCTCCCCACCCTTTTCATTTTTACAAACCTAATTCGTCCAGATTCCGTCCGAAAGCCGGCAGGCAGTGGTAAAGAAACCACTCCAATTCCGGCCGCTCCATCGCATGCATCGCTGCCATCGTTTGGCTGGCCGCGGACTCAAATTCCTTGTTGCCCGCCTTCTGCTCTTCCACACATTTGATATAGGCCGACAGCTTATCCGCAGCCTTGACGATATCGGCCACCTCATCGTTATTTTCGTGGATCAGATCCACATAACTCTGCCGCAGAGGCTGGGGCAGCATATCCAGCAGCTGTTCTCCCGCAATATGCTCCACCTGCTTATAGGCATCACGGATGGTTGGAGAATGGTATTTAATGGGGGTGGGCAGATCGCCGGTCAAAATCTCCGTGGCATCGTGATACAATGCCGCCACCGCACAGCGATCCGGATCCGGGGAAGGCAGATGCAGCACATCCCGACGAATCAGCGCCAGCGCATGGGCGAGCACCGCCACCTGATGGCTGTGCTCCTGGATATTTTCTGAAAAACTGTTGCGCATGAGTCCCCAACGGGTGATGTACCTCATGCGACCCAACAGCGCGTAAAATTCATTTGCCATTTGTAAATTCTCTTTCCAAAATATTCTCGATGGACTGCTCTACATCCGCCGCCCGGTGGCAGAAATATTCTGCGCCGGCTTGCCGCAATGTATCCACATCCCGAAAACCCCAGGTAACACTGAGGCAAGGAACATTTGCATTTTTTGCCGTCAGCACATCCACCTCGCTGTCGCCCACATAGACGCAGCGCTCTGCGCCCAATGCCTGCATGGCCTTAAACACCATGTCCGGGGCAGGTTTACGGGGACAATCCTCACTTTCGCCACGGGCATACAGGGTGGGAAAATAGATCTTCGCCAGTTCCTTCACGGCTCGATCCGGCTTATTGGATACCACCGCCATGGGATATTTCCGCCCCACCGCCTCCAGCATTTGGGCAATACCGGGAGAGGGTTGGGTCAAAATGTCACAATGGGCGGCATAATGGCTCTGAAACGCTGCCAGAACCTCCTCCACCTTATCCTGCTGGCCTGCCGGCACCGCCAGTTCAATGAGCCTGCGGGCACCGTTACCCACAAAATTGCAGACTTCTTCTATGGTGCGTGTGGGATAGCCAAACTGCAGTAGCACCACATTCACCGCGGCGTGCAGATCTCCCAAGGTATCCAGCAGGGTACCGTCCAAATCAAAAAGAATCGCAGTTTTCAACTTAGAACCCCCGGTTTTTCAGCACGCGGATGTCCTCACCCACGAAGGTCAGGCGGGTAAAATTACCATGCAGACGGGATGCAATCTGGGGAGAATACCGTCTTGCGGCCTCGTCCACATTCAAATTGGTGGAGATCACCATGGGTTTGCCGGCCAGAATGCGATCGTTCATCAGGCTATAGAGCGCAGCGGTGACGAACTGACCTGGCAGTTCCGTGCCCAGATCGTCAATGATCAGCAAATCGCACTGCATCAGCTTGTCTGCCTCCCGGCGGGTCTCCTCAGAGGAGTTGAAGCGGGCCTGCTCCAGCTTGGTAAACAGACGGGATGCGGTTTCATAAGCCACAGAATATCCCCGATCCGCCACCGCACGGGCAATGCAGGCAGAAAGGAAGGTCTTACCCAGACCCGTGCCGCCTACAAACAGCAGATTGCCCGACTCCTTGGAAAAATGCAGGGCATAATTTTTGCAGGTGCGGAAATTCCGCTCCATGATCATCCGGGAGCTGGCGCCATAGCGGCTGTCCACCGCATCCGGATAGTATTCCAGCTTAAACTGGCCGAAACTCTCTCTGCCACCGGAAAGCAGGGTCAGTTCCCGCTTCTGCTCCTGGCTGCACAGTTCCCGCAGGCACTCGCACATGGTGCTTCCGATGTAGCCGTTGCCGCCGCAGCGGTCACAAACGGGGCTGTCATCCAGATAGCCTTCCTCAAAATGAAGCGCTGCCAATTCTGCCCGTTCCTGCTGCAGCAGCAGATTTTTCCGCTGGGCCTGCTGCAGAATCTCCTGGGGATCCTCCCCCTGGGCAAATGCAGCCTGGGCTGCCATGGCCATGGTGGCCCGCAGCTGGATATCAATTTCACGCAATCTGGGCACTACCTCATAGGCATGGGCCAGATGCCGACGGTTTTCCGATGCACGATCCTCCCGATCCTGCGCCAGTCTTGCTCTGGCTCTGGCCACCACCTCTGCACTATATGCCATCGCTTATCCCTCCTGCAATACTTTCTGAATGGCCTCCAGCTCCGCTGCACCCAGCCCGCCGGAAGCGCCCTTGGGCACCGGTTTACGGTCACCATTGCGGATATCCCCCGCCCTTGTCCAGCCCGCATCCTTCCAGCGGGTCAAAATCTTATTCATGTACGCCCAGTTGAGGCCTCCGGTGTTGAGGCAGGTACGCTCGTAGGCCATGGTCAGCGCTTCATCTTCAAAGCCCATTTCCAGCCATGCCTTGGCATACTTTTCCTCTGCTGCGGTCAAATTCCGTCCGCGGATCTGCAGAATCCGCTGCAGCTGACCCATGCGGCTGAAATACACATTCTGCCCATGGATGAAGGCTGCAGCTGCTGCCATGGTATCGATGCCCTGCTCTGCCCAGGCATAAGCCTCTTTTTCGATGGTTCGCAGGGAGGGATTACGGGGATTGCCCCTTTGCCGATTGCGCTCGATGCAGTAGGTCACCAGGACGCAGACCACATCCTCCCCCAGTCCCAGATACCGGACAAAACCCAGCAAAATCTTCAATTCTTCCGTGGTCAGCACCCGTCCCAGGCGACGCTGCACTTCCCCATACATGCTGTGGAAGGCATCGTCAGATCCCATGGCGCGCAGCACATCCTGCTCCGTATAGGCAGGTCTTTCCCCAAAAACGGGTTTGTTTTGCTCCTGCTGCCAAATGCCCAGCTGCCGCAAGGTAGCCGCAGCGCAGGAAAGACGGGTATCATTTAACTGCAAGGCCGCAGATGCGCCTTCCAGCGGATTGCCGCTTTTTAAGTACAGGTACAATAGCGCCGCATCACCGCTGGCAGCGGACAGCAGTTTCTGCACCTGGCTCTTTTCCATATACACAGATTCTATGTTCATAGCTTTGCTCCAATTCTTCGTCAGTACCCACTATTATACCACAGCTTCCGCCATGGAACAACGATTTTATCCATAAGATTTTGTAAAAAAACGCTGCCATACTTTGGCACAACACAAGATATGGTGCACCGCATCCCCTCTTGGCAACAACTGCCCCCTCCAGCTGCCCCTTGACTTTTGTTCGCAGAAGCTTATAATAAAAGGGTAAAATAAAAGGAAAGGGAGTATTTTCCATGACTTATAGAATGACCATTGGCGGCGTGGTGCGTGATCTTCCCATCTGCCCCATCAGCGACACTTTGTCCATTGCCGGCTTCGTGGTTTTTGGCGATCAGGAACTGACCGTTGCCTGCGCCCGGGAACTGCTGAAGGTGGCTCCTGAATATGATTACATCATCACTGCCGAGGCCAAGGGTATCCCCCTGGGTCACGAGATGGCTCGCCAGACCGGCGCCAGCAAGTATTTCCTGGCCCGTAAGGCCCCCAAGGCATACATGACCGGCGTGTTTGAAGCCACCGTCACCTCCATCACCACCAAGGGTCAGCAGCGGCTGTATCTGGATGTGGCCGATGCCGAACTGATGAAAGGCAAGCGCATTCTGATCGTGGACGATGTAATCTCCACCGGTGAGAGCCTGCGGGCGCTGGAAGTGCTTGTTGAGAAAGCCGGCGGCATCATTGTGGGCAAGATGGCTGTGCTGGCAGAGGGCGATGCCCAGAGCCGTGATGACATCATCTATCTGGAGAAGTTGCCCCTGTTCAATGCCGACGGCACCGTCATCGGCTAAGAAAAAAATATCAAGGCGAGCCGCGGCTCGCCTTTTTTCATTAGATGGGGGTAAAAATAAATTTCTGCGTCAGTCCGTCGCAGGAGGCAAAGACCGTCACAGCGCCATCGCTGCGCTTTTGACTGATCAGCTCCACCTTATCTCCTTTGAGCATACTGCGGACATAGTTTTCCGGGTCATCCGTCATGACCTCCTCAAAGAAAATATCCCGCATCTGGTTGTTGGGGCACAGATTTTGGATTTCCCGCACCAGTTCATATTCCTGCATGACCATCGCCTCCTTGGCATCTATTATAGGACAGCAGGAAATAAAAAACAATGGGTATTTGTTTACATTTCTTTTTCTCCGTGCTATAATAAATCACCTTGTCTTTTGGAGGGATCGGTATGAATTTCGACAACACCTATGTAAATATCGATCTGGACATCATTGCCCAGAATTTTGATGCTGTGCAGAAAAAAACGGGCACCGATGTGATGGCGGTGGTAAAGGCCGACGCCTATGGCCACGGCGCCATTCAGGTGGCGCGGCTGCTGCAGGATAAATGCCGCTTTTTCGGTGTTTCCTCCATGCTGGAAGCCCGGGAATTACGGCAGGCAAACCTGACGACCCCCATCTTGATTCTGGGGCACACCCCCAAGGCGCATTTCCCCATCGCGGTGGCCGAAGATATTCGCCCCACCATTTTTAGTTATGACGATGCTCTGGCCCTTTCTCAAGAGGCGGTGGCCCAGGGTAAGACCGCAGCCTTCCACTTTGCCATCGATACCGGCATGAGCCGCATCGGTTTTCAGACCACGGAAGAATCTTTGCAGCTGTGTTTGAAGATTGCAAAGCTGCCGGGACTGTATGCCGAGGGCATTTTCAGCCACTTTGCCAGCGCGGACTGCCCGGATCTGACCAAGGCCCGGCTGCAGGCAAAGAAATTTGACGATTTTGTGCAATCGCTGGAGCAGCAGGGACTGCAGATCCCCATCCGCCACATGGATAATTCCGCAGGTCTTATCAATTTTGATCACCAATACCAGCTGGTTCGCGCGGGCATTGTGCTCTATGGCATGTACCCCAGCGAAGATGTGCAGAAGCAGAAGCTGCCCATCCACCCTGCCCTGCAATGGCGCAGCCGGGTGACCCATGTAAAATGTCTGGAACCCGGCCGGCAGATCAGCTATGGCGGCACTTATGTCACCACCCGTCCCACCGTGGTGGCCACCGTACCCGTGGGTTATGCCGATGGCTACAGCCGCAGCCTTTCCGGTAAATTTTATGTGCTGATCAAAGGGCAGAAAGCCCCCATCCTGGGCCGTATCTGCATGGATCAGATGATGGTGGATGTGACGCACATCCCCGGTGTGCAGCCGGAAGATCCGGTGGTGCTGGTAGGCAAAGACGGTGAAAACGAGATCACCATGGAGGAAATCTCCGCTGCGGCCGACAGCTTCAACTATGAATTTATGTGCGGCATCAGCCGGCGTGTCCCCCGGTACTACTGCGCCCAGGGACAGATCGTCCGGTCTGTGTATTATTTATTGGCAGACGAGTGACATACTCCCCGGAATAAATTCCGAAGCTTCTTGAGCCACGGAGAACGGGGATTGTGCTATCAACAGGACTTGCCATTTTTCATGGTCTTACAGTCCCTCCTGCAAAGGTCGATGCCCCGACCTTGTAGGTACTAGTGATTACTGA
>JAGCMI010000155.1 GCA_017646545.1 Oscillospiraceae bacterium
ACAGACGGTAGTAACGGCGATGAAGGGCAATACAATGATTCCAGATCTCTGCCGCGATGTCGATGGCACGATCCAGATGACGGTTCTGCTTATTGTTATACAGCTTATACTGATAGGTCATGCGTACCTGCATGGCGGCAGCTCCTTCCTGAAATTAGTTCATTTGTTCTACAACCATTATAGCATACATCCGCTAAATCACAAAGAACTTTTTTCGGACATCAAAGCACAAAACGACACTTCACACACAATGTAATTACAGCGGGAGAATAAGGTATTCGCTTTCATCCCCGGAATTGAATTCCGAGGTTTTCTCGCTCATTCTGATAAAGCAACTCCCTTTGTGAACAAGACACAAAGGGAGTTATTTTATTTCGTTGCTGTTAGATGATAATGGTGGAAATTCCCTCGGGGATGACGGTGATAGCACCGGATTTGCCCAGCAGCTTTTCTGCAATGGTCATGGCTTCTGCCAAATCCGTTGCCGGATGCATCTTCATAGCACGCACCAGTGCAGGATCCGTCTGGGAAATGAGCACCACATGGAATTTGGATAGAATACGCGCCAGAATCTGGCTCTCCCACTGATCCGGCAAGGTATCCTGCTTGGCAGTAGCCTGAATGGAAGTCAGAATTTCAGCAGCGGTACGGTTCTGGGCGATGGTTTCCATGAAGGATGCACCACCGTGACCGTCGTTGCAGGCGGCAACCATGATGATCACACCGCCTTCTCTGCAAGTCGCTTCACCAGCAGTCATGCCCTTTACCGCTTGATAGATATTTTGGTCCAGCGGGTAACCGTTGTTGGAGGTAATGACGATATCCGCCGGGGTTTTAGGACATCGGCACAACTCTTTGAGAAATTCTGTGCCAGCCACATGAGCCTGTTCACAGTCGCCTGCGAATGCACCCACCACCTCGTGCTTGGCATTGATAACCACATTACAGATGAACGCCAGCTTTGCTGCCCGGGCCGCATAAATCATGTCCCGGTGGATGGGATTGCCATCCAAAATACCGGTACGAGCCAGAGGGGATGCGATAAACTGCGCGTTGTGATTCCAGTAGACGGTTTCTTTTGCAGCGATACCGGGCAGAACACTCTTTCTGCCGCCGGAGAAACCTGCAAAGAAATGGGGCTCGATAAAACCTTCACTGATGAGAAGATCCGCTTCTGCGGCCACACGGTTGATTCGCAGGGTACCGCCGGAGGGCAAGGTGCCGATGGTGACCATGTTGTCCTCTTCTGCACAGTCATGAATGACAATGTTCTCCCTTGCCACAATTTCCGGACCGAATTTCTCAATGAGTTCATCCTTGGTGGTACCCCGGTGGCAGCCGGTGGCGATGAGGATGGTGACATTGGCATTGGGATTACCCCGCCGGATGGCCTTCAGCATGGGTGGGACAAGCACTTTACTGGGAACAGGTCGGGTATGGTCACTGGCAATAAGGACAATGTTCTGCTTACCTTCCGCCAGTTTTTCCAGTGTTTCCGAGCCCACGGGGGAATTCAGTGCGGCTTCCACCAGTTCAACTTGTCCCATGGCAGGAACATACTCTTCCAGACGACTCCGAAGTACTGCAGCAATACGATCCTCGGGAATTTCAGCCGTCAAATGGGTTCGTCCATAGGGGATGGAAATGTGCATAAGTTTTCCTCCTCTCAAAAACAGACCTTGCCGGGATTCAGAATATTCTTGGGGTCAAAGACCTTCTTAATCCCCTGCATCAGGGCAATGGGGGTCTCACCGTACTGGCGGCGGAGGAATTCCTTCTTGGCATAGCCGATGCCATGCTCACCGGAAACCAGACCGCCCAGTTCCACGGATTTCTGATACATCCGATCGAAAACAGCGGAAAGGGTGGCTTTCCAGTCTTCTTCATTCAATTCATCCCGGCAGATGTAAACATGGAGATTGCCGTCACCGGCATGACCAAAGCTGGGAATACGGACATGGAATTCGTCAGCCAGCTCGTGGGTAAATTTGATGAAGGTATCCACTTGATTGCCGGGAACCACCACATCGCACTCATCCATTTCCGTTGTGGATGCTTTGATGGCTTCCAGGAATGCACCACGGGCGGACCAAACGGATTTCTTTCGCTCCTCCGTATCCACAATATAGGCATCCAACGCGCCAATTTCCAAGCAAAGCTCTGCAACTACGCTCATATCCTGATTCACCTGGGCATCGGAGTTGCCGTCGAAGGTCAGCAGAATGTAGGCATCGTTTTTGGTGTCGGGAAAACGCTTGCCGAGGTAATTTTCGGAGAACAAAATCGTATCCCGGGACATATATTCGATGGCAGTGGGAGTAATCTTGGAGCGAATGATTGCAGGCACCGCCTCGATGGCGGTCTTCATATCCGGGAAAGGCACCAGCAGGCTGACAGAAACCTTAGGCAGAGGAACCAGCTTCAGTACCGCCTCGCAGATGACAGCCAGAGTGCCCTCTGAGCCGATGATCAGATCCTTCAGACTGTAGCCGGAGCTGTTTTTTGCCACAGCGGCACCGAAGGTCTGGATCTGGCCATTGGGCAGAACCACGGTGAGGGAACGGACATAGTCCCGGGTGACACCGTATTTCACCGCCCGCATACCACCGGCATTGGTGGAGATATTACCGCCGATGGTAGCGCTCTTTTCACCGGGATCCGGAGGATAGAGGAAATCATTTTCCTCCGCAAAAGCCGCCAGTTCCATCAGCAAAACACCGGGTTGAACGGTGACGGTCAGATTATTGGCATCCAGGGAAAGGATCTTGTTCATACGGGTGGTTTCCATCAGGATGCCCCCATGGATGGGGACCGCCGCACCTACCAGGCCGGTGCCGCTTCCCCGAACCGTGACGGGGATATTTCGCTCGTAGGCATGACGCATAACGGCAGAAACTTCTTCGGTGGTATGCACCCGCACCAGAACTTCCGGCATACAGGAAATACCGCCCAATTCGTCATGGGCATAGTCGGGGTTGATCGCTTCGCCGAAGATCACATCCGCTTCACCCAAAATGGCCTGCAGCGCGGCAATATCGGCAGAGGTTACTTTGTTATACATTAGGACACCCCCTTGATCTTTTCAATCAGCTTGGGAAGGATAAGGTTCACGTCGCCCACTACGCAGTAATGGGCCACATCAAAAATAGGAGCCGCAGGATCGGAATTGATGGCCACGATACAATCGGAAGACTTCATACCGGCAGCAAACTGAACCGCACCGGAGATGCCCAAGGTAAAGATCAGTTTGGGTTTCACCGTTCTGCCGGAAAGACCGATTTGATGCTTGGCATCCATGGTGTTGTTTTCTACCAGAGGACGGGTGCAGGCAACCACACCGCCCAGCAGGTCAGCCAGTTCCTTGGCCATAGCCCGCATGGTTTCGCTGGAGGCGCCACGGCCGATGGCTACAATAACTTCCGCTTCGGCAATGTCGATATCTTTGGGTTTCTCCACTGTGGACAGCACCTCTATGGCGCTTACCAGCATCTGCTCGGTTACCTCCATGGAGACGATTTGGCCCGCAGGAACTTCTGTGGGCTTCGGCTCGGAGAACACCTTGTAACGGGCAGTGCAGAACTGGGGACGGGTATTGGGGGTGATGATCTGGGCCATAATATTGCCACCAAAGGCGGGGCGAATCTGCACCAGATCCGTATTCTCCTTCATTTCCAGCACGGTACAGTCAGCCGTGAGGCCGGTACGGCACCGGGCGGCAACCCGGGGCGCCAGTTGGCGGCCTAAGTTCGTGGCACCTACCAGAATGGAGGAAGGTTTTTCCTTTTCAATCAAATCGTAGAATGCGGCAGTATAAGGTTCGATGCGAAAATCTGCAAAGGCGGGATGGTCATAAACAAAAATCTTATCCACACCATAGTGCTGAAGTGTCTTGGCACAAGCCTCCACATGATGACCAATGACCAGTGCATACACCGGATGACCGGTGACGGCAGCCAGTTCCTTTGCTTTTCCGCAAAGTTCAAAGGTCACACGGTGGATTTTGCCACCGGTGCAGTCGGCATAGACACAGATGCCCTTCCACTGTTGTTTGTCGATTTCCTTGGTTTCCTCCAGGAAGTCCACCAGACCCTGGCCCTTGCGGACGCACATCTTGCACATCTTACAGCCGGAGGAAATATCGAGCACTCCATCGGCATAAGAAATGGCATCAAAGGGGCACAGCTTTACCAGCGCTTCTGCCTTATCCGGAGTAACCAGATGGGTATTGATAACCAGTTTTCCCATAACAGCACCTCCTCAGAGCATTTTCTTCTGGCCCAAAAGCGCAAACAGCGTCTGGGCCTGCGTTTGGGCATCGCCTTCCACATTGTGCTTCTGACTCACTTTTTCCGGCGGGAATATCCGCTCTACCTGCGTAGCAGAACCGGACAGACCGTAGTGGTTCGGATCCTGGTCACCGAAGTCGGCAAAAGTCAAAAAGCGGACGGAGTCGTCGGTCAGTGTTTTGCGGATCTTGTAGGAGGGAAGCCGGGGCGTGTTGATATCGCCGTCCACAGAGATCAGGCACGGAAGACTGATGGACATGGTTACGATTTTTTCATCCAGACTGGCGGTAACAAAGAGCTTGCCATCCCTATAATCTTCCACGGACAGCACATTGGAAACATTGGGGATCTGCAGATATTCTGCCACCTCAGCACCCACCTGTGCAGTATCACCGTCGGTGGTCTGCTTGCCGCAAATAATCAAATCGAATTCACCGCACTTGCGAATACCCTGGGACAGGGTGTAGGCGGTGGCCAGTACATCCGCACCGGCAAAGCGCCGATCCGTCAGCACAGTACCGCACCGGACACCCATACAGACAGTTTCCTGGATCACAGCCTCGGCCTGGGGCGGACCCATGGTAATGGTTTCCACAGTGCCGCCAAACCGCTCTGTAAGGGAGAGGGCGGTTTCAATGCCGTACAGATCATAGGGGTTGATCTTGCTGGGGATGCCGCTTCGTTTCAAAACACCGGTGATTGGGTCCACTTCCACATTGTTGGAGCCAGGCACCTGCTTGACACATACAAGGATTTTCATAACACACCTCCATAGAAATATCCGCGGTGGAGCAAATAAATACTATCTTATTTGGCGCAGTCTGCACTACCCTCAGAGTAGAGCATCTCCAAGCCATGGGCAACGGGGTCAATGACTGCCAGAATATTTTCAGCAGATGCTTTCTTGCTGCCGGGCAGGGTGATAATGAGGCTACGCTTACGGATGCCGGCCACACTGCGGCTCAAGCAGCCCTTGGGGGTGATCCGCATGGATTCTGCCCGCATCGCTTCGGGAATACCGGGTGTGGGCCGTTCAATGATTTCCATGGCTGCCTCTGGGGTAATATCCCGGGGAGAGAAACCGGTACCGCCGGTGGTCAGAACCAGTGCAATGCCCAGTTCATCGGCGCACTTAATAAGTTCTGCCTTGATCATCTCCCGGTCATCGGGAACGATGGCAGTATAGGTCACATCAAATTCCTTTTCTTTCAGAATCTGTACCAGGTTCGGGCCACTGGTATCCTCCCGTTCGCCGCGATAGCCTTTATCACTGATTGTAATTACTGCTGCTGTATACATGGTCATTCCTCCCGTTTGTAATCGCCGTGGA
>JAGCMI010000156.1 GCA_017646545.1 Oscillospiraceae bacterium
CCCTTCTTGCCGAAGTACGCAATCTCCTCAGCAGTCAGACCTGCCTTCAGACGACCGCCAATGATGGCGATGGTGGCAGGCACTGCGCCATGATCACGAATGATCTTCTCCACTGCCAGAGCAGTTTCTACATTCTGGGGATAGGGCATACCGTGGGAAATGATGGTGGACTCCAGTGCCACAACGGGCTTGCCCTCAGCCAGGGCAGCGGCAACTTCGGGATGAATGTCAAGATACTTGTTCATGGTCATTTCAATTCTCCTTATATCGTCAGTTTGATGTTTCAGTTTAACCCATTCTGCTTCTCAACGCGGAGGCAGACATGAGAGGATTGATGGTTTCACCGGATTCCATAGCAATGGAGCCGGCAGCAAGACCGGCCAAAGCCGTCTGCTCCAGGTCGCTGCCCTGGAGGTATGCCCACACCAGTGCCGCCATAAAGGCATCGCCGCAGCCGGTGGTGTTGACCATATTGCCGGGGATATTTTCCATCCAGACACTGCCGTCATGGCTGGCAGCGTAGACGCCGTCCGCGCCCAGAGAGATGAAAATCCGCTGCAGGCCGGTGGAGAGAAGCTTGTCCGCCGCCATTTCCAGATCCGCTTCATTGTGGATGGGAATGCCGGAGAGCAGCTCCGCTTCCAGCTTATTGGGCTTGAGGGTATGGATCTTTCCCAGAATGGGACGGAGTTTTTCCGCCTTGATGGTGGAAACCGGGTCAACAAACAAAGGCGCGGTGCAATTCTCCGCCAAATATTCCAGAGATTCAGCCGGAATATTGGCATCTGCCACCACCACTTGGGCATTTTGCAGTTGAGAAAGGTGTGAGGCCAAATAGGCAGGAGAAATCTTCTCGCAGATTTCCATATCCGAAACCGCCAGCGCCATCTCCCCTTCCGGATCGGTTAGATACAAATAGGTGGAAGTGGCCATGTCCGAAAGCCGCAGGGCATGGCTCAAGTCAATGCCCAATTCTGAGCAGGAAGCCGCCACCCGACCGCCATTGATATCATTTCCATAAGCGGTAAGCAAATGCACGTCAAGGCCCATCAAGGCCATATTATGGGCGATATTACGACCCACGCCGCCCAGGCTGATGCTGACCTTGCCGGGGTTGGAGTCCGAGGCCACCAGTGGTGCCAGGGATCGGCCGCCGATGTCCACATTCACACCGCCCACCACCGCCACAAAGCTTCCGGTACGCAGCACATAGCCACGGCCCACAATGGAGCCCTTTTGAATCAAATTGGAAATATGTACCGCCACGCTGGAGCGGGTGATGCCCAATTTTTCCGCAATTTCTTGCTGGGAGATCATGGGATTTGCCTCAATCAGTTGCAGGATCTGCCGTTCCCGTTGGGTCATGGCGTCGCCTCCTTTTTATAAGCATATATTTATGATATAAGCAATTATAAATATTGTCAAGCAAAAAAATAAAAATACCTTCCCAAAAAGGGAAGGTATTTTTTCAGATCAGATTAAAATGTTTCAGTGCGTGGAAGATGCCATCGTCCAGCACTGTGTTGGTTACATATTTTGCTGCGGCTTTTGCTTCCGGGGCGCCGCCGCCCATACAGATGCCCATACCCACAGCTTTCAGCATGGGCAGATCATTGCCGCTGTCGCCAAAGGCCATGGTATCCTCCACGGGGCAATCCAGCGCCTGCAGCACCAGCTGCAAACCTGCGGCCTTGGAATTGCCCTTGACCAGCAATTCCACCATGCCCCGTCGCTGGATGCAGACGAAGCGCTCCTCCATGGCGGTGATGAACTCCATTCTGCGGCAGCCGGGGGCATCAAAGGTACAGAATTTCACAAAGGGGTGCTCAATTCCCTCCCCCAGATTGCGGATGTAGCGGCCATTGCGGCGCATCAGGCTGCACTGAAATTGGATTTCATCATGCTCATAAGGATGGGTTTCGTCCAGATAGAAGCCGCCCTCGGCTTCATACACCACCTGCAGTCCGTGCCGGCGCACCTGATCAATGATCTCCGGCAGCCAATCTTGGGGGATGGTCTGCTTTTTCAGCCACTTGTTCTGCAGCAGCACTTCCTGCCCACCGGAACAAATCCAGCCGGCAAAGGGCAGCGCCCGGATACGGGGGTCGAGATGGGAATAGGGTCTGCCGGTGTTGACCACCGGGATATGTCCCTTGGCGACCAAGGCATGGATGGCATCGCAGGTAGACTGGGGCAGGATCTGGGTCTTGTCGTCCACCAAAGTGCCGTCAATATCGAAGAAAATAACCATAGTGTTTTTCCTTTTGTAGAAAGTCAAAGTCCGGTTTGTGGGGCAGAGGGAGCGCGCAGCGCGAGCCTTCTCCCCGATAAATTCTAATTTATTCCGGCAGGCCGGTGGCTGCCGCGGTAAGAATACCTAAATTATCCCGGTAAATTTCGTCAAATTGGCTCAGCGGCAGAGGGTTCTCCCCCTCCCCCACCTCGATGGTAAATCCGGGGCGGCGGAAATTCTGGATGAACCAATCTTTATAACCTGCGTTGGCCGATTCCGCCGGAACTTCCTCCAGATCATAGCCGCTGGTGCGGGCAAAATCCCGGGCCAAGGTTTCCGCCCCCGGCACCTGGATATCCCGGAACTGCCAGTAGATTACCTTCCCCTGGGTGTGATACGCCAGCACCAAATCCGGGTCGATTTCCTCCGTCAGATCCGCCAAGGCTCTGCTTTCCAACTGGTTCAGCGGCGCGCGTCCCACAAAATCCCGGGGACCGGGACGGGTATAGCCTTGGGAAAATTTAATCTCACGGGCCTGCAGCCACCCGGCAGGGTACTGCAGATTTAAGTCCACCCCCAGCAAATTGGCCTTCCAGCCCTCCGGGAATGGGATATCGGGGTAATTGTCCCCCAAAGTGCGGGCCAGCTCATATTCCACAGACCCGGGCTGAATTGCCCCCGTCACTAAGTCCACCCCATCCGGGTCTACCAGAGGAACGATGGTGATCTGGGTTTGGGCAAGGGTGCTGGCAGGAATGCCGTAAACCCTGCCGCCGGTGGTGATGGCGGATGCCAACTCTTCTGCAAAGCGCAGCAGCACATAGGCTGTGATCCACTCGTTGGCATGGTGGGCGGCGGTGTAGAGCACTTTTCGCTCCCCGCTGCCGATGGTCATGGCAAGAAGTGGTCTGCCAAAGGCGGTGGCGCCGAACTGCCGCACGGAAATGATGGGATAGGCATCGGACAACGCACGAATCAACTGGGCATTCCGGGCGGATGTGATGGGGATATTTGTCGTTACAATGGGCATAGAAAAATCGCCTCCGACTATTCTATGCCGGGAGGATATTGTTGGTGTGATAAATTTCCGTTTGCCTTATTTATTCTGCTCCAGCCAGATCAGCAGCACCGCGATATCCGACGGAGAAACACCGGAAATACGGCCTGCCTGCCCCACGGACATGGGGCGCACGGCAGAGAGTTTGTCCCGGGCCTCCAAGCGAAGTCCGGCAATGGCATTATAGTCCAGATCTGCCGGGAGCAAGCGGTTTTCCTCCTTGCGGAAGGCTTCCACCTGCTTTTCCTGCCGGGAAAGATAGCCGGCATATTTCACCTGAATCTCCACTTCCTCCGTCACCGCCAGAGAAAGAGAAGGACGGTCCTTGTCAAAGGGCGCCAGATCATCATAAGTCACATTGGGTCGGCGCAGCAGATCTGCCAGACGGGCGGAATTGGCAACGGGAGCAGAATCCCGGCTTTCCAGCATGGCATTGAGCTCTGCCGACGCAGGAACACCGCAGGCTTCCAGCCGCTGCATCTCCCGACGGACAGCTTCATACTTTTCCTGCACCTGCTGATACCGCTCAGGGCTCACCAGTCCCACCGCCGCACCGATGTGGGAAAGGCGCTGGTCGGCATTGTCCTGCCGATGCAGCAGACGGTATTCCGAGCGGCTGGTCATCATGCGGTAAGGCTCTTGGGTGCCCTTGGTAACCAGATCGTCGATCAGCGTGCCAATATAACTGGTGTCACGGGTCAAGATCAGCGGATCTTTTCCCTGCAGCTTCAGCGCTGCATTGATGCCTGCCACCAGACCTTGGGCGGCCGCCTCCTCATAACCGGAGGTGCCATTGAACTGACCGGCGCCATAGAGATTTTTAACGGACTTGATCTCCATGGTGGGAAGCAGGGCGGTAGGGTCGATGCATTCATATTCAATGGCATAAGCCGGGCGCATCATTTCCGCATTTTCCAAACCGGGAATGGTGCGCAGCATCTGCATCTGCACATCCTCCGGCAAGCTGGAAGAGAAACCTTGGATGTACATTTCCTCCGTATCCAGACCGCAGGGCTCGATAAAGAGCTGATGGCGGTTTTTCTCTGCAAAACGAACGATTTTCGTTTCAATACTGGGGCAGTAACGGGGGCCCACACCGGAGATGGTGCCGTCATACATGGGGCTGCGGTGCAGATTGGCACGGATCACCTCATGGGTGGCCTCGTTGGTGTAGGTCAGGTAGCAAACAGCGCTATTTTCCGGCTTCTGCTCCGTACGGAAGGAGAACGGCTCCACTTTCGCATCTCCCGGCTGCAATTCCATCTGGGAAAAATCGATACTGCGACGGTTGACACGGGGAGGCGTACCGGTTTTGAAGCGGCGCAGAGGCAAGCCAAGCTGCCGCAGCTTATCCGCCAGACCAATGGATGCCTGCACCCCATCAGGACCGGACTGGGTGATCACATCGCCGGTGATGATGGTGCTGTCGAGGTAAGTACCGGAGGCGATGATGACCGCGGAGGCATCATATTTTGCCCCCAAAGAAGTCAGCACACCGGTAACCGCCCCATTTTCCGTGAAAATATCCACGATCTGCGCCTGCTTCAGCTGCAGATTTTCCTGCTTCTCCAAAGCATGCTTCATATACTGCTGATACTTGCGACGGTCCGCCTGCGCCCGCAGGGAATGGACCGCTGGGCCTTTGCCCCGGTTGAGCATGCGGTACTGGATGCAGCTATGGTCAGCTGCCAGACCCATTTCGCCGCCCAACGCGTCTACTTCCCGCACCAGATGTCCCTTGGCGGTGCCGCCGATGGCGGGATTGCAGGGCAGATTGCCCACCGTATCCAAATTAATGGTGAAAAGGATGGTGCTGCAGCCCAGTCTGGCGGCAGCCAGCGCAGCTTCAATGCCTGCGTGACCTGCGCCAATGACGGCTACATCGCACTTTCCTGCGTAATAGTGATTCATATTCGTTCCTCCTTGGAACGATAAATTTCAGTTTGTCGGGCAAGCCTCCCTTGCCTAAAGGGAGGTGGCACGGCGCAAGCCGTGACGGAGGGATAATCGCCTGAAAGGCGATATGCCGCAAAAGCGGCATAAATATCCCCCAGTCAGCCTGTTCGGCTGACAGCCCCCTTTAGGCAAGGGGGCCTTTGAGCTACCCTACAAACAAAAATTTACTCTTCTTCGTTCTCTTCGGTTTCCTTCTTTTCCGGCTGCAGCACAAAGCTCTTGCACACCACTTCGCAGCGGTTGATGGGGGTGCCCAGGGCATGGAACTTCTCCTCATAGCCGGTCATGATGCCTACGATGCCGTTCTCGTGGAGATTGCGGGTCAGGTTGTTGACCTGCAGGCCGCAGGCGGCAAATTCCTCCACAGAGAACTCGAAGAGGGGGGCGTTGTCGGTCTTATAGTGAATTTCGCCCCGCTCCCGCACCACACGGCAGTACTTGTCCAGGAAGGTGCGGTAGGTCAG
>JAGCMI010000157.1 GCA_017646545.1 Oscillospiraceae bacterium
ACACCTGGTTCCTGCGTCAGCATCCCAAGACCCTGAACCTGCCCTTCCGTCCCGACCTGGGCCGTCCCGGCCGCGACAATGTCATCGACGGCTACATCAACGGCAACGAAGAAGATGTCTGCGCTGAGGGCATCTGGCAGAACTACTTCACCACCAGACCCGAGCCTCTGACCGCAGAGGAAAAGAGAGCATGGCTGGATTCCCGTGACGCAGTTGCTCTGGGCTCCGACGCTTTCTTCCCCTTTGCCGACTCCGTCAAGCGTGGTGTCGCCTCCGGCGTCAAGTACATTGCTGAGCCCGGTGGCTCCATCCGTGACGATCTGGTCATCGAAGAGTGCGACAAGAACGGCATCGTCATGGCCTTTACCGGCATGCGTCTGTTCCACCACTAATGACAAAGTGAAGAGTTCAGATTGGAGAGTGAAGATATTGGTTACGGAAAGCATTGCTTACCGAAAAGCGCTTTCCTTTGCAAAGCGAATTGTTCTGCTGGCAAAGCATTTAAACGAAGCGCACCATGAATACACACTTTCCAAACAAATTCTCCGTAGCGGCACCAGTAGCGGCACCAGTATCGGCGCCAACATTGCCGAAGCCCGCTATGGTTATAGCCGCAAAGATTTTGCAGCAAAGATATACATTGCGTTAAAAGAATGCGGTGAAACCCTCTATTGGCTGGAACTTTTATTTCTGACAGAATATCTCTCACCTGAAGAATATGAATCTCTTCAGCAGGACTGTGAAGAGATTCGCAGAATCCTTTCTGCCACTACAAAAAGCACCCGATAAACATCATCTTCACTCCTCACTCTCCACTCTTCAATCTTTCAGAAAGGTATACATACCAATGAAGCTATTAGTCGTTGGTGGCGGCGGAAGAGAACACGCCATCATTAGAAGTCTGAAAAAGAATCCCGATGTGACCGAAATTTTCGCCCTCCCCGGCAACGGCGGCATTGCAGAGGATGCGACCTGCATTCCCATCGGTGCCACGGATATCCCCAAGATCGTGGAATTTGCGGTGGAAAACGCCATCGATTATGCGGTGGTGGCCCCGGATGATCCGCTGGTTCTTGGCTGCGTGGATGCGCTGGAGGAAAAGGGTATCCCCTGCTTCGGTCCCAATGCCAGAGCTGCCATTATCGAAGGCAGCAAGGCTTTCTCCAAGAATTTGATGAAAAAATACGGCATCCCCACCGCTGCTTACGAAATTTTCTCCGATCTGGACGCAGCGCTGGCTTATCTGGAGGATGCCCCCATCCCCACCGTCATCAAGGCCGACGGCTTGGCGCTGGGCAAGGGCGTCATCATCGCCCAGACCAGAGAAGAGGCCAAAGCTGCCGTCACCGATATGATGGCAAATGCCAAATTCGGTAAGAGTGGCTCTACCGTGGTCATTGAGGAATTCCTCACCGGCCCCGAGGTTTCCGTGCTGGCCTTCACCGACGGCAAGACCGTCCGCCCCATGGTATCCAGCATGGATCACAAGCGGGCCGGCGACGGTGACACGGGTCTTAACACCGGCGGCATGGGCACCATCGCCCCCAACCCCTATTACACAGAGGAAATCGCCAAGCGGTGCATGGAAAAAATCTTCCGCCCCACCATTCGTGCCATGAAGAAGGAAAAGCGCACCTTCAAGGGCTGTCTGTACTTTGGCCTGATGCTGACCCCGAATGGTCCCAAGGTCATTGAGTATAACTGCCGCTTCGGTGACCCGGAGACCCAGGTGGTGCTGCCGCTGCTCAGAAGCGACCTGCTGACCATCATGATGGCCTGCACCAATGGCACTCTGGCCAAGACTCCCGTCCGCTTCTCCAAGAAGCATGCCTGCTGCGTCATCAAGGCATCTGCAGGCTATCCCGAAAGCTACAAAAAGGGCTATAAGCTCACCATGTCCGACCGCGCCAAGAAGGCCACCTTCGTGGCAGGCGCCAAGCTGGAAAACGGCAAGCTGGTCACCTCCGGTGGCCGTGTCACCGGCACCACCGCGGGGCGCAGCAGTTTGGAAGAGGCCATCGCTGCCGCTTACCGACTGTCTGCCGGCGTGAAATTTGCCAATGCCTTCAGCCGTAGCGACATCGGCCAGCGGGCCTTGGAAGCGAAGAAATAATTCCTAACCCCTAATTTTATCGTTTTACCAAGCAATACAAGATAACTAGGAGGACTACCCCATGGTTTACCGTGTATATGTAGAGAAAAAGGAAGGCCTGCGCCACGAGGCCACCGGTCTGCTGGGCGAACTGCGCAGCCTCTTGGGCATCACCAATCTGGAAGGTCTGCGTCTGCTCAACCGCTATGATGTGGAACTGGAAGATGATGCTCTCTTTGACCGTACCGTCCGCACCGTTTTCTCCGAGCCCCAGGTAGATGACACCTGCTTTAATCTGCCCCATGGCGATTTTGTCGCCTTTGCAGTGGAGCCCCTGCCCGGTCAGTTCGACCAGAGAGCTGACTCCGCCAGCCAGTGCATCCAGCTGATGACCAAGGGCGACCGCCCTGCGGTTCGTACCGCCAAGGTCTACCTGCTGGAGGGCAAGCTTTCCACCGTGGATGTGGAAAAAATCAAGAAATTCCTCATCAACCCCGTGGAATGCCGGGAAGCATCTCTGGAAACCGTCTACTCCCTGCGCAATCAGTACGATGTGCCCACCCGTGTGGACACCGTTGATGGCTTTATGGCCATGTCCACTTCCGAACTGGCTGCCCTGCTCAGCGAGAAGGGTCTTGCCATGGATCTGGATGATTTGAAGTTCCTGCAGGCCTATTTCCGTGACACCGAGCGCAGAGATCCCACCATCACCGAGATCCGTCTGGTGGACACCTACTGGTCCGATCACTGCCGTCACACCACCTTCTCCACCCACATCGAGGATATCCAGATCGATGATCCCGTGGTGCAGGGCGCTTACGCCCGTTACCTTGCCGCCCGTGAAGAGGTCTATGGCAAGGAAAAGGCTGCCGTCCGTCCCCAGACCCTGATGGACATCGCCACCATCGGCACCAAGGTGCTGAAAAAGCGTGGCCTGCTCCCGGAACTGGACGAGAGCGAAGAGATCAACGCCTGCTCCATCCATGTGGATGCCGAAGTCAACGGTCAGAAGCAGGATTGGCTGCTGATGTTCAAGAATGAGACCCACAACCATCCCACCGAAATCGAGCCCTTCGGCGGCGCAGCCACCTGCATCGGCGGTTGCATCCGTGACCCCCTGTCCGGCCGTGTCTATGTCCATCAGGCCATGCGCGTTACCGGCGGCGGCGACCCCCGTGTGTCCTTTGCTGATACCACCCCCGGCAAGCTGCCCCAGAAGAAGCTGGCTACCACCGCAGCTGCCGGTTACTCCTCCTACGGCAACCAG
>JAGCMI010000158.1 GCA_017646545.1 Oscillospiraceae bacterium
AGATTGTGAACATTTTTGTACATCCATTGTCGAAAAAAGTATTGACTTTTTCGAGAAAATCAGTAGAATATCTATGAAAATTGCATACAGCCTTATCAAGAGTGGTGGAGGGAACGGCCCGATGAAACCCGGCAACCTGGCGGAAGCTAAGGTGCCAAATCCGGCGGCAAACGAGAGATGAGGATTCGATATACGCACATCGAGTCCGTCGGTGTGCGGTTTTTGTTTTTATAGATGTGTAGAGAAAGGAATCTTACAAATGGAAAAAAGACTGTTTACTTCTGAATGCGTAACCAACGGCCATCCCGACAAAGTAGCTGACTCCATCTCCGACGCCATTCTGGACGAATGCCTGCGTCAGGATCCCAACTCCCGTGTGGCCTGCGAGACCACCGTCACCACCAATTTCTGCCTGATCTGCGGCGAAATCACCACCAAGGCTGTGGTGGACTACCCCGCCATCGCCCGTGAGGCCATCCGCAAGATCGGTTACACCTACCCCGGCACCGGTTTCGACGCTGACAGCGTAGAGATCCTCTGCCGTGTGCACACCCAGTCCGCTGATATCGCACTGGGCACCAACGACGAAGTGGGCGGCGCCGGTGACCAGGGCATGATGTTCGGCGGTGCATGCACCCCGACCCCCGAGCTGATGCCCCTGCCCGTGGCCCTGGCAAGAGCCCTCAGCAACCGTCTGACCGAGTGTGTTCACTCCAACGACCTGCTGCGTCCCGACGGCAAGACCCAGGTCAGCGTGGAGTACGACGAGGACAACAATGTGGTGGGCATCGATACCGTTGTTGTTTCCATCATGCACAGCGCTGATTTTGAGATGAGCGAACTGAGAAAGTATGTGCGTGAGGGTGTCATCGCTCCCGTACTGGCAAAGTACGGCTTTGACATTGCCAATGTGCCCAACATCCACATCAACCCCACCGGCAATTTTGTCATCGGCGGTCCCGACGGCGACACCGGTCTGACCGGCAGAAAGATCATCGTTGACACTTACGGCGGCTACTTCAGCCACGGCGGCGGCGCTTTCTCCGGCAAGGATCCCACGAAGGTGGACCGCAGCGGCGCTTACATGGCTCGCTACATGGCAAAGAATCTGGTGGCTGCCGGTCTGGCTGAGCAGGTGCAGGTGCAGATCGCATACGCCATTGGCGTGGCAGAGCCCGTTTCCGTCCGTGTGGACAGCTTCGGCACCGGCAAGATCGCAGACGAGCAGATGACTGCCCTGCTGCGCAAGACTTGCGACTTGACCCCCGCCGGCATCATCCGTCGGCTGAATCTGCGCCAGCCCATCTACGCCCCCACCGCAGAGTTTGGCCACTTTGGTGTGGCTGACCGCCCCTGGGAGCAGCTGGATCTGGCCCCCGTGCTGAAGGAACTGGCAAATATCTAAAGAAGAAAGCGGATGCAGCATAAGCTGCATCCGCTCTTTTTTATCTCACGAAGCTCTGCTGGAAAGTCTTGGTATCCACCACGGACTTTTCATGTCTTGCCTGCTCCGCGGCAAAGACCAGCAGATGATTGCGGCAGGAAATGCCGATCTCGCTGACTTCATCCGCAGTTTTTACACCGGTCAGATAGTCATACAGCGCTCTGACGATGCCATCATCGCCGCCACCATGACCGCTGACTGCGCCGGTGCGGGTGTGGATGATCTCAAACTGGCGGGTATCGAAGTGGAAGATCTTAATTTCATCCCCCTCGAAATCCAGGAACATTTCACCACGGGTGCCCATGATATTGCTCTTTCTGCCACCTTTATTGAAGGCGCTCATGGTGAAAGACACGGTACCACCCTTGGCAAATTCCAAATTCACCACCTGATGATCCACCACATCATTGTCACACTTGTAGACGCATTTGCCATACTGGGTGTTTTCCAGTGCATGGCGCACATCCTCATCGGAAGGCTCCACCATACCGGTGGCTGCGCCACGGAACCAGAGGTTCTTCTGATCCTCCAAATAAAGCTTTACTGCATTATAGTAGCAGGTATCGGCATGGGGACAGCCCTGAATGCAGCGCTCAGGCGCGCCTTCGGGGGCATTTTCGCTACGGAAATACCGCAGAGAACCGAAAGAATGGACATGATCGCAATCGTCATTCATCAGCCACTGCAGCAAATCCAAATCGTGGCAGGACTTTGCCAGCAGCATACAGGCGCTTCTACCCTCGTTGCCCCAGTTGCCGCGGACAAAGCTATGGCTCTGGTGCAGATTGCCCACGCCCTCCGTATGGGTGATGTTCATCACATCACCGATGACACCGGAAGCAAGAAGTTCCTTCACCTTGCTGTAGAAGGAAGTATAGCGCAGCACATGGCAGACCATGACCTTACGGCCATAGCGCTGTGCCTGCTGCCAGATATCCATACACTCCTGGGCGGTGGGTGCCACCGGCTTTTCCAGCAGCAGATCATAGCCCAGTTCCAGCGCCTTCATGGCAGGGGCATAGTGCATCTTGTCTTGGGTGGAGATGATGGCCACATCTGCAAAACGGGGGCGATTCAGCAGTTGCTCCCAAGAAGTGACACAATTTTCAGCAGGAATATTATGCTTCTGGCGAATATACTCCCGATTGGCTTCGCCCGGCTCTGCCACGCCCACCACGGAAAACTGCTCCGGCAGGGTGGCCATTACATTGGTATAGATTTGGCCGCGCTGACCGCCGCCAAGAACAATTACTTTTAACTGTTTCATTCTGTATCTCCTATCTCAAGCATTAACTGCATGGACAAAGCGGCGGAAGCCCTCCCTGCCCTGCTCGTCATTTTTATAGACCCCGGCATCCTCCAAAACGGCAGCAAAGACACGGCCCGTTTCCTGCAGGAGGATATCCATGGCATTTTCATGGGTGAAGGTATGGCGCTGTTTCAGTTCCTGCGCCCAAGCAGCATGCTTGGACAAGGTTTCGTCCGCGGAAATATCCTTATTTTCCGCCAATGCTGCAGCCAGATCAAAAAGTTCAGCTTTCAGCCGGCTGGGCAGCACCGCCAGACCCATGACCTCGATGAGACCAATATTTTCCTTCTTAATATGGTGCTTATCCTGATGGGGATGGAACACGCCCAGCGGGTATTCTTCCGTGGTAATGTTGCAGCGCAGCACCAGATCCAGTTCGTAATCTTCTCCCCTGCGGCGGGCAATGGGGGTGATGGTGTTATGGGGCTCGCCATCGGAGAAAGCGATCACACCCACAGTTTCATCACTGTAGCCACGCCAGGCACCCAGGATTTTTTCCGCCAGATCGGCAACACGAACCGGATCACTACCGGTCAGGCGCAGAATACTCATGGGCCAGTTGACGATGCCGGCACGAATATCTTCAAAGCCAGCGAAAGTCACTT
Organism: Oscillospiraceae bacterium; assembly: GCA_017646545.1. GTDB lineage: Bacteria > Bacillota > Clostridia > Oscillospirales > Oscillospiraceae > Faecousia. The sequence goes on from JAGCMI010000158.1 coordinate 3,359, forward strand.
CCTCCCGGAGGGGGGCAGTTTCCATGGCGAAGGTATACCTACCGCCCTGGAAATGCTCATGGCTGAGAATGGAGCCGCCCACAATGGGCAGGTCTGCATTGGAGCCCACAAAGTAGTGCGGAAACGCGGTGGTAAAGTCCAAAAGTTTCTCAAATGCGGCACGATCGATCTTCATGGGAATATGCTGGGAATTAAAGACGATGCAATGCTCATTATAATAAACATAGGGACTATACTGCAGGCACCAGGGCGCACCAGCCACGGTGATGGGAATGATACGGTGGTTCTGACGGGCGGGATGGTTCACACGGCCGGCATAACCCTCGTTCTCAGCACACAGCTGACACTTGGGATAGGCGGATTGGGGAGCATTTTTTGCTGCTGCGATGCTCCGGGGATCTTTTTCAGGCTTACTCAAATTGATGGTGATATCCAGCTGTCCATACTGGCTTTCATACTTCCAGCGCATATCCTTGGCAATACGATAAGTCCGAATATAGTCCGTATCCTGGCTGAAGCGATAATACCAATCCGTTGCTGTTTCCGGGGACTGGGCATACTTTTCCCGGAAGATGCGGATTACTTCCCGGGGCATAGGGGTAAGGATGCCCATGATTTTGGTATCAAAAAGATCGCGGGCAGTGATATTATTGTCGCAAATCCCTTTCCAAACCGCATAGTCCAGCATGTCGGAAAGAATTTGCTCGATGTCCTCGCAAAGTTCCTCTTGGGAGGGAGTATAATCATCTATACATAGCACTTCCAGCAAGCGGTTGGTGAGGCAGCTATGATCCTCCGGCTCGGCTAAGCCATGGTTCATAGCATAGCAGACAAGAGAATCGATACAAGTTTCAATTCTCATGCGAAAGCCTCCACGCCGCCATCTTTACGGATGGACAGCACATGGCAAGCGCCCTCGCCCAAGGCGGACTCGATACCATTTTTGAAGCTATCCAGCAGATCAAAGGGCACAAAGGCCTGCACAGTACCGGCAAAGCCGCCACCATGAACACGGAAAGCGCCCCTGCCCTGCAGATAATGCTGGCACAATCCCAATGCCACAGCCATATCCTGATGCTGCACATAGCCGGCGGGGATCACATTCTGCAGATACATATAAGAACTGTAGCCGCTTTCTTTTACAAGCGCCAGGAAGCGATCGAAATCGCCAACCCGCAGCGCCTGCACCTGCTGCTTGACCCTTTTATTTTCCTCATACTGGTGGATGCCACGCATAATGGCTCTGTCCGTACACTTTTTCCGCAGTGCAGCAATTGCGGCATAGAATTCTTCCTCCGGCACCTGGGTCAGCACTTCCTTGCCAAAATGATCGCAAAGGGCGCGATACTCCACAGTAACGGCGGCATACTCATCGGTAAGGTCGGCATGATCCGCGCCGCTGTCGATGATGCAAAGGGCATGGCCACAAGCAGCAAAATCAAAGTCCACCGGCTCGATGACGGGATGATCTTTGTCTGCAAAATCAATGGTGACCATACTGCCCACGGCAGAAGCGGTCTGATCCATGAGGCCACAGGGCTTGCCAAAGAACACATTTTCCGCATACTGACCGATCATAGCGATTTCAGGCTGAGAAACACGGCCATCAAAGAAAAGACCGTTGATAATGGTGCCCATTAGCACCTCAAAAGCTGCGGAAGAACTCAGACCGGAACCGGGCAAGACGGTGGACTGGCAATAAGCATCAAAGCCTTCCACCTTGCAGCCCAGCTGTGCAAAACGGGCAGCCACGCCTCGGATCAGCGCCGGGGTGCTGTTGACCTCCTCTGCCACCGGCTGAAGCTGGGACAGATCCACCTGGCACATGGGGTAACCCTGGGAGAGAACCCGGATCACATGGGTGCCGTTAGGCTTTACCGCTGCTACGGTCTCCAGATTGACCGCGCCAGCCAGAACACAGCCACGCTGATGATCCGTATGGTTGCCGCCAATCTCCGTACGGCCGGGGGCGGAAAAATAACGCTCCGGTGCGCTGCCAAATGCTGCGCAGAAGCCGGCATCTAAAGCTTCACGCAAATGATTATCCAATTTCATACTTGCATTCTCCTTTTTTACAAAAGCAGAGTCTTAGCCTATTTATTTTAGCATCAAGATTTGAAGATGTCTAGCGGTGGAAAAAGGATTTTCGCAAAATAAAAACCGCCCGTCGAAAGACAGGCGGTTTTGAGCAAAATCAAGAGGGATATTTCATTAATAGAACTTTCTCTTGTTCTTACGGGCGGCCTCGGACTTCTGCTTACGCTTCAGGCTGGGGCTGACGTAATGCTCGCGCTTCTTAACTTCAGCGATAACGCCCTCCTTGGCGCAGCTACGCTTAAAGCGACGCAGAGCGCTCTCCAGAGTTTCGTTTTCCTTAACGCGAATTTCAGACATTGTTTTCCCTCCCTCCGATGGCATCCGGCTAAATCCAGGATGCGTTCAGGGCCTTTTTTATTCAGGCTAGAGTATTATATATGTAATTTCGGCAGTTGTCAAGAAAGAATTTCTTAATTTTACAAAAAAGTTTTCCACAGCACAGCGCCATTGGTCGCAAAAACGCAAGGGAGGACCAAAGCCCTCCCCTACGAATATTTACTTGAC
>JAGCMI010000159.1 GCA_017646545.1 Oscillospiraceae bacterium
GGTGAGAATGCCGCCATGCAGACCGCTGAAAGCTTGTCCAAGTTCTTCGTTTCTCTGGGTCTGCCTGCCACCTTGCAGGCGCTGGTAGGCGAAGTTCCCACCGAGGCGCAGCTGCAGAGCGTTGTCGCCAAGTCCTTCCCCTGGGGTCCCATGGCCGCCGGCGGATACAAGGAATTTGGTGAAGCAGAAGCAAACACCTTACTGGGTCTGCTCTAAAAGAAGCATAAAAACCCCCACAGCTTTTGGCTGTGGGGGTTTGCTGTTACAAGATGAATTACAGAACAAAGAAAACGCAGTTGCCGGGAGCGACCTGCACCGTGCCGGCGGCCACTTCCTCGCCGCAGAGGCAAGGCAGCTCATCGTTTTCACCCAGAACCAGGTCACGGCCATTGAGGGTCATGACGCGGCTGCGCATGCCGTCCTTACCGGCCAGGGTGTAGCGCACAGCCTCCTTGGGCAGTTCCACGGTGGTGGCATCGGTCTTGGAATTGTTGATCACCAGATACACGCAGCCTTCCTTGCCGTCCTTACGGCTGTGGCAGAACACATGGGCGCCTTCCTGGATGGCGATACCGCTGTTATAAACGGTATGACCCATCAGGCGGGTCCACAGCAGGGCTGCAAAATAGTTGGGACGGGGGGAATAATCGTGATGATCCAGGAAGCCGTAGTCAGAGGAAGCCAGGGTATTGTGGAAGATCACGCCATCGGTGATGGTGCAGAACTCACCCAGCTCATTGAGGGTACGCAGCACATCCAAATAGGTGGAAGCCCAGGTATCGCCACCGCCGCCGGCATCGCCGGATTCGGTGACCCACATCTGACCGCCGGGGACATACTTATCACGATAAGGCACAGCGCCCTTGGCAGCAAGACCGGCCATGGCCAGATAAGGCTCGCTGGTGGCCATCTCTGCAGGCCAATGTGCCTGGGGCATCACAGCGGCCAGACGCTCGGAAATGCCGTTGTAATAGTGATAGCTGAACACCTGGGGCATGATGACAGCACCGGTGAGCAGATCATCGGTGGAGCAGGTGGTGCCAAAGGCAGCGCCCACACCGGCAGCGCTCATATCGCCCATCTTCATGGTATCCACGGTGCAGGGACCAACCAGAATGGTATCGGGATAATTCTCCTTCACCCAAGTATGGAACAGCTCCTGGTCACGGATGTAATGCTCCAGCTTGTAGCCGGCGGGGAAACCGGTGACCACAAACATATTGGGCTCGTTGGTGAACTCAACAGCATCGATGGGATGACCCAGTTCCTTGCTCAGGGCGAAGATCTTCTCTGCCTCGCTGGGATTCCAGGGTTCCTCTGCGCTGTGCAGACCCTCGCAGTTGGCAACGGAGATCAGCAGCTTGCCGCCCACAGCATCCACAAAGTTGATGAGATTCACCCACTGCTGGCGGGTCAGACTGCTCTGGTAACCGGCAGGCATACCCTTGCCGTCAAAGTCATAGTAGGTCTTGGTGGCCCAGGTGCCAGAAACGCGAACCCAAACAGGACCGAATTCCTTGGCCAGCTTGATGAGGCGGGGATCGGTGGAGCGGATGGGGTCGTACCACTGCATGAGGTTTGCCATCTCATGCATACCGGTGATGGGCGGGAACTGCTCGGTGCCATCGATCTGGCCGGGGGTATAGGCCTTCCAGAAGGTACCGCCGGTGACCTCGGTCATTTCCACATTGTAGGACATGAGCCGCTGGTCCACAGTACGCAGAACTTCCAGATTCTGATTTTCAAGCTTGATATGAGGCATGTCAATCTTCTCCTTTTGTTATAATGTCATATTGTTATATTAACGCAGGGGCATCCATCGGTCAAGAAAAAAGTCTGCCATGGATAAAATTTCATCCATGGCAGAAGATACATAGACAAAACCTCCCTTTTTATGCTATGATGAAGAAAAACCCAAGGAGGTATCCTTATATGCATTATGTCATTTCTGACATCCACGGCAACACCCGGCGGCTAGCGTCCATTCTGGAGCAAATCAATTTGCAGCCGGAGGATACCCTTTATGTTCTGGGTGATGTGGTGGACCGCCATAGCGACGGCATTGTGATGCTGCTGCGGCTTATGGACATGCCCAATGTGAAAATGATTTTGGGCAACCATGAATTTATGATGCTCCGGGCGCTGGGTTTTCCCTATGATGGAGAAGAACGCACCGAGGAAATCGCAGAAAAGGCATGGGAGCATTGGTACCGCAACGGCGGTCAGGTCACCTTTGAGCAATGGAGTCAGCAGAGCAAGGAAGATCAGGATCGGATCATCAAATACCTCCATTCCCTGCCCGCGGAAATTGATCTGCAGATCAACGGACAGGCCTATAAGCTGGCCCATGCCGCACCCCCGGAACTTTATGACGGGGATCCCAAATACCGGCATGCCACTTATTTTTCCATCTGGAAGCGCTATACTCCCGAAGATATTCTGCCCATCGATTACACCCTGATCTTCGGCCACACCCCCACCAGATATTTTGATGACACCGCCCCCATGCAAATTTGGCAGGGGCAAAACCGCATCTGCATCGACTGCGGCAGCGGCTATCCGGATGACCCGGAAGAACCCAAAAGCAAATACGGCCGTCTGGCCTGCCTGCGGCTGGATGACGGCAAAGTGTTTTACTCCGCGGAACTTCACCAATAAAAAGATCGCAGCCCTTTGGCGGGCTGCGATCTTCTTATACACTTTTTACCAGCAGCGCATCATATCTGCATAGAAATCATCCAGTTCCTGCTGGGTCTTGAAGCAGGCCACATACATATACTCGCCCATGGCGCCCGCCAGTGCCTGGGGCACTCGTTCCGCCATCTTGATATGCGCGCCATACTTTTCCATGACCGCAGAATGATCCAGCTTGTAGTTCTTACCGTCCCAACGGCCGGCAAAGCCGCAGAAGCTGTGCTCACCCACCGGCAGCAGGGTGCTGTTGTAGGTGATCATATCCGCCCAGATCTTATAGACATTGGTATTGCGGGCAAAGTTGATCATATCCGGGGTCACACCGCCGCTGGGGCGCATATTAACCTCCAGACCAATGATCTGACCCTTTTTGCCCAGCGCCTCGTTATCCTCCCGCAGGCGGAAGAATTCCAAATGGACAAAGCGGCTCTTGGCGCCAAAGCTCTTGACAGTGGCGCGGCCGGCTTCCCGGACATCATCCGCCAGATCCTTGACGATATAGAACAAAGACTCCTGATTGTCATTGACCACGTCCATCACGGAATTGACGGTCACATTACCGGTCTCAAAAATGGGATTGCCCTCTGCATCGATGATAGCATCATAGGAATTGACGGTGGCGTTGACAAACTCTTCCATGATGTAGGGCACACCCTCGGGCTTGGTGGCCATGAAAAATTCCAGATCCTCATCGCAACGCAGCTTGTAGGTAGCAGCAGCGCCCACGCCATTGTCGGGCTTGACCACCACAGGGTAACCCACCTTCTTCAGGAAGGTGCGGCAGCCCTTGATGTCCTTGACCAGATGATAACGGGCGGTAACGATGCCGGCCTTCTTGTAGTATTCCTTCATCTTGGACTTGTACTTGATGCGGGGAATGTCGCAGGTATGGAAACCGGTGGTAATGTTGAAATCCGTACGCAGGGCAGCATCCTGCTCCAGCCAGTATTCGTTGTTGGACTCCAAAAAGTCGATGCGGCCATACTTAAAGGCGAAGAAAGCCACAGCGCGGTAAACTTCGTCGTAATTTTCAAGGTTGCTGACCTTGTAATACTCCGTCAGGCTCTGCTTCAGCTGGGGCAGCAGCTCGTCATAGGGCTGCTCACCGATGCCCAGCACATTCATGCCGTTGTTGCGCAGTTCATGGCAGAACTGCCAGTAATTGGTGGGGAAATTTGGGGAAATAAATACCAGATTTTTCACAAGAATCATCTTCTCTCTATAAATTTTATACCCTTTGGGGAAAGATTACCAGCTCAGCATTTTCGGCAGGAAATGGGCCACCTGCTTATACCACCAATCCCAGCCATGGCTCACATCGTTGCCCCAGATATCCACCCAAATGTGAATACCCTTCTGCTCAAAGATCTCTCTCAGCCGGAATGTGGTGTGGGGCTCTTCCCAATCGCCCAGACCCACACAGAACACCGCCTTGTTGCGGTTGTACTTTTCGATATAGGGATGGTCATGGGGCAAATTGGCCAGATAATGCACGGGGGAATTCTGATACACCACCTCGTCCATATAGCCGCCAAAGCCATACTCCGCATTATACACACCACTCAGCGCAAGAATGCCGGTGAATATATCGGGATAACGGAAGAAAAGGTTTGCCGCATGGGTGGCACCCAGACTGCAACCGAAAGCCGTCAGACCGGGCAGATCATTCCAGCCATTGTGCACTCTGGCGATTTCGCGGATCATGGGTGCTACTTCGTTGACGATGTACTGGATCCATGCCTCATAACGGCGGGCGCGCCAGTAGGCATCACCATGTTTATTGGACCAGGTCTCCTGGTCAATGGTGTCAATGGCAAAAACCATCACCTGTCCGGATTCGATCCAGGGCGCCCAGGCATCTGCCATCTTAAAGTTTTCAAAATCAAAGAAGCGGCCATCCTGGCAGGGAATAAACAGCACCGGACGACCGGCATGGCCGTAGCGCTTGCACTCTACATCCCGACCCAAATGATGACTATA
>JAGCMI010000160.1 GCA_017646545.1 Oscillospiraceae bacterium
AACGCTGGGCCAGATGCTCCGCTTTATGGAACAGGGCGCACATGGCAATACCCAGCAGGGCCAGCAGCACCGCCAGCACCACATACTTCCACACATTGCCCCAGGTCAATGCAGCCAGGGCCACTTCTGCGGTTTCCGCATGGACGCCCAAGGCACCGGACACCTTTGCGGCGGTAAAGGCCGCCAGGTAGCAGGGCAGCAAGGCAGGAGAGAAGACCGTGCCTACGGACTCAAACTCCATACAGAACAGCGTGGCTGTCAAAGGCGTGCCAAAGAGTCCCGCAAAGACGGCGCTCATACCGCTCATAATGAGGATCTTCCGGTCCTCCTGCTTCAGCCGGAACAATTTCGCCAGCACGGAAGCGCTGGAACCGCCCAGCTGCAGAGCCGCACCCTCGCGACCGGCAGAGCCGCCCAGCAGATGGGTGATGGAGGTGGCCAGGAAGATGCCCGGTGCGATCTGGGGCTTCAGTTCTTGCCCGTCCAGCACCGCGTCGATGATCTCGTTGGTACCCCGATTGCTCCGCAGGCCCAGCAGCCGATAGATGGCAACGCTCAGCAAACCGCCCAGGGGCAGCAGAAAAATCAGCCAGGTATGCTCTGCCCGCAGATGGGTGACCCCATGGAGGGCATGATGAAAGCCTGCGCCCAGAAGTCCGCCGATGGCGCCCATCAGCAGGCCAAGAATACCCCACTTCAAAAATGTTTTTATATACCGCTCAGGATGATGGATCTTGTCCAACCAAGCCATAAAATATCCTCTCTTCCGCTTTTTTCCTTATGGTATCACATAGCGCATCCATTGACAACAAAAAGTTGACTTTTTCCTGCCATTTCTTCAAATCCGCTTGGAAAAAACAAAGAGATTTTCCCGGATATGTATTGACTTTACAAAACCGTGGTGGTATAATGCCGTCGTTTCAAACAAACGAGGCCGCCTTTCGCGACGACCCCAAACATTATTTTGGTGAAAGAAGGCGTATTCCATATGGAAACTCATCTCATCTGTCTGGCTGCCGCATTGATCGGCGGCCTTTTGTTGTCCCGTCTGACAAAAAAGCTGAACCTGCCGGCGGTTACGGCATACCTGGTGGCAGGTCTGCTGCTGGGTCCCTTCGCCCTGGGCGCACTGCAATTACCTGGCCTGGGCTTTAACTCCCTGGAGCAGGTAGAGGGCCTGACCATTGTGACCCAGACCGCCCTTGGCTTCATCGCATTTACCATCGGCAACGAATTCCGCCTGAGCCAGCTGAGGACCATGGGCAAGGCTGCCATCACCATCGGCATCCTGCAGGCAGTGGTCACCACCGTGCTGGTGGACATCGTGCTGATCGTTCTGCACCTGTGCTTCCCCAATGTGATCTCCATTCCCTGCGCCCTGGTGCTGGGTGCCATCGCATCTGCCACCGCTCCTGCGGCCACATTGATGGTCGTCCGTCAGTATAAGGCCGACGGCCCGCTGACCCGGCTGCTGATGCTGGTGGTTGCCATCGACGATGCTGTGGGTCTGGTGCTGTTCTCCGTGTCCTTCGGCATTGCCACCGCCCTGTCCGCCGGGCAGGCCAGCATTCTGGCTGTGGTGGTGGAGCCCATTGTGGAGATCGTGCTGAGCCTGGGCCTTGGTGCGCTGATGGGCTGGCTCTTAAACTTCGTGGAGCAGTTCTTCCACTCCAGAAGTAAGCGTCTGACCATTTCCGTGGCCTTTGTGCTGCTGACCGTGGGACTTTCCATGCTGAAGTTCCACATCGGCCCGGTGCATTGCGGCTTCTCCCTGCTGCTGGTGTGCATGATGACCGGCACCGTCTTCTGCAACATCTGCTCCACTTCCGAAGAGCTGATGGACCGTGTGGACGGCTGGACCATGCCCCTGAACATTCTCTTCTTCGTCATTTCCGGTGCGGAACTGGATCTGAATGTATTGGCACAGCCCATGACGCTGCTGGTCGGTGTCATTTATATCATTGCCCGCAGCCTGGGCAAATACGGCGGTTCCAACCTCAGCTGCCGCCTGTCCCACCAGAGCAAGCCCATCACCAATCACCTGGGCATTACCCTGCTGCCTCAGGCCGGTGTGGCCCTGGGCATGGCGCTGACCGCATCCACCCTGCCCGGTGGTCATCTGACCCGCAATGTGGTGCTGTTTGCCGTGCTGATCTATGAGCTGGTTGGTCCCACTCTGACTAAGCGCTCCCTGCTGGCCGTTGGCGAGATCAAGCCCGAGGGCCGTACCAGTGCAAGACGGCACAACGAGCAAGCGTAAGTTTGCCGATCCAAAGCGGTCAAATCGATACAAATGTATTGACAAAATTAGCATATTTATGTATAATAATTGCATCTTCTTACATGACTGACGGGTAAACGCAGGCAACTGCGGTGGAGTGTAAGAAATGTATGCCGACCGTCTGGGCAATCCACTTCCCTTAGGATTTGGATTGCCCATTTTTTACAAGACAAGAGGGGTATTTTACATGAAAAAGATCAAAAACTTATCCGAAAGCGCATTTCTGAAACTGTTCTTCGCATTTTTAAGCCTGTGCTTCCTGGTTGCATCCGTTTGCATGCCCGACCGCAGCACCCTTTTCTCCGGCTGGGTAAAGATCCTGCTGTCGCCCTGTAAGGTGACTACCAACTATTTCTGGCTGGGCGGCTATGCAGCCACCTTCTTCAACATGGGCATGGTGGGCGTTATGTGCCTGTTGCTGCTGTGCCTGTGCAAGACCAAAGCCAACAATGTGACCACCCTGGCTTTCATCCTTACCGTAGGCTTCGGCTCCTGGGGCATCAACCCCCTCAACAGCCTGCCCACCATTCTGGGAGTGTGCCTGTACGCTTTGATAAAGCGGGAAAAACTGGGTGGCCTGGTAAACGCCATGATGTTCTCCACCGGCATTGCCCCTCTGATCTCCGATCTGCTGCTGCGTTATCCCAATGCCGAAGTCATCGGCTTCAATGTCCTGGGCCTGTGCCTGGCCATTTTCATCGGTCTGGTCATCGGTTTCTTCCTGCCCGCAGGTCTGGCCCATGCACCCAAGGTCCACAAGGGTTTCAGCCTGTACTCTGCCGCGCTGCCCGTGGGCATGACCGCATTCTTCCTGAATGCCGCCCTGTATAAGACCATTGGCTTCCCCCTGCCCGCTGCTCCCGATGCTTCCACTCTCACCGGTGCCTTCGCCTCCCAGATGACCGTCAATATTTTCTGCGGCGTGCTGTTCGGCCTGTGCATTATTTTCGCCTTTATCCTGGGCTGCAAGCCGAAGGATTACTGGAGACTGCTGATCGATCCCGATCAGGTCACCTCCTTCTCTGCCACTTACGGCAACGCCGTGATGCTGATGAATGTGGGCGTGTACGGCCTGTTCATCCTGGGTTACTACAATGCCATTGGTGTCGCCTTCAACGGCGTTACCTTCGGCATCATCTTCTGTATGCTGGCCTGCTGCAACTCCGGCTCTCATCCCGGCAACGTCTGGCCCATCATGGCCGGTTATGTGGTCACCAGCTTCCTGTTTGGCTGGATCTCCTCCCTGCTGGGCGGCACCTTTGCCATGGCTGTCAATGCCCAGGCCATCGCCATCGGCCTGTGCTACGCCAACGGCCTGAGCCCCATTGCAGATAAGTACGGCTGGGGCTTCGGTATGCTGGCCGCTGGCCTGCACTACCTGCTGGTCACCAGTGTTCCCAACCTCCACGGTGGTTTCTGCCTGTACAACGGTGGTTTCACTGCCTGCCTGATCTGCCTGGTGCTGGTGCCCGAGCTGGAAAAGTTCTTCCATACCAAGCAGGAGCGAAAAGCTGCCCGCCTGGAAAAAGCAGCAAAGTAACCGAATCAAGGGCCTCCCAAACGGGAGGCCCTTACTTTTTGTAAACTTTTGGAAAACATACAATCGCTCGTCTTGCTATTGCGCACATTTTATGCTATACTACGGACGAGGCAAGAGGAAACACACAAAAGGAGGAATCAAGCATGAAAAAGATGCAACTGCTCGCCCTGGTGCTGTGCCTGGCCCTGCTGTTTACCGGCTGTGCCGCTGCCGTACCAAAGGGTGAGGCCATGAACGATGCGGCTGCCAATCC
>JAGCMI010000161.1 GCA_017646545.1 Oscillospiraceae bacterium
CAGATGAAGGCACACAGAGCAGCAGAGCCGACAACGCCGATGGCGATCTTACGCTTTGCAGTCTTGGCAGTCTGGATCATAGCCAGAGCAGCGCCGGGGATACCGAACATCATGCAGGGGAAGAAGCCAGCCATGTACATGCCGGCGCCGGGCTCGTTAGCCCAGTACTTGCCCAGGTCGTTGATGCCGATGGTGCCAAACCAGAACACGTTGTTCAGAGCGTGGTGCAGACCGAAGGGGATCAGCAGACGGTTCAGGAAAGCGTAGATACCAGCGCCCACTGCGCCCAGGCTGGTGATGCCGTTGCCCAGAGCCACCAGACCGGCGAAGATGATGGGCCACACGAACAGCAGAACAGCGGACACAACGATGGAGATAACAGCGGTCACGATGGCGACGCTGCGCTTGCCGGAGAAGAAAGCCAGGAAGTCAGGCAGCTTGGTGTTGCAGAACTTGTTGTAGCAAGCGCCGCCGATGATACCAGCCAGAATACCGATGAAGGTATTGCCGCCGACCTTGCCGAAAGCGATGGCGTTGACATCGGAAGCGATCAGGCCAGGAGCCAGAGTGCTAACGGTGCCGGGATTCAGCAGAGTGGTGATCATCAGGTAGGAAACCATACCGGCCAGACCGGCGGTACCGTTGTTCTCCTTGGCCAGGCCGACAGCCACGCCAATGGCGAACAGAATTGCCATGTTATCAATCAGGGATGCGCCGGCCTTCACCAGGAAGAAGCCGATCATCTGCACGATACCCTCAACAGCGCCACCCTGCATGGTGGAGGGGCAGAGCAGGTAGCCCAGACCCATCAAGATACCGCAGATGGGCAGAACAGCAACGGGCAGCATCATGGAGCTACCCAGCTTTTGCAGTTTTTTCATCATACAAAAAATCCTCCTAAAATTTTTAACTCTCTTTTCTCACGCCCAAGGCAGTTGGCCCACAACGGCCGTAGGTTCGTGATTTCAAAAAAGCACGCTGTTCCCATTGGGAACAGCAAAAAGGCATACGCCTTTCTGCTTTAATGACAAATTACAGATTGGCTTCCAGGAAAGCCTTCAGTTCGGTGGCAGCCTTCTCTTCATCGGCGCCCTCGACAGAAACGGTCAGTTCCATGCCCTGCTTTGCAGCCAGACGCATCACAGCCATCAGGCGCTTGGCATCAGCCTTGCCGGTGGGGGCGGTGATGGTGACAGCGGAAGCGAAGCCTGCGCAAGCCTTCACCAGCATGCCGGCGGGACGAGCGTGCAGACCCAGGGGGTCATTGATCACATGTGTAAATTCTTTCATAATTAAACCTCACTTTCACATACGAGCTTACGGATCTCCAGCACACGGCCGGGCGCCATACTCAGCTCGGTATATCCCATTTTCAAGAATGTTTCGGTCATCTTGGGGTCTGCGCCCAATTCGCCGCAGATACCCGCCCAGATGCCGGCCTCATTGGCGGACTTGGCAATGTGTGCCAGTAGCGCCATAAGTGCGGGGTGATAAGGATCGTAGAACTTATCCAGCTTGGCATTCTGACGATCCACGGCCAGGGTGTACTGGGTCAGATCGTTGGTACCAACGCTGAAGAAATCCGCTTCCTTGGCCAGTTCATGTGCCAGCACAGCAGCGGCAGGGGTTTCCACCATCACGCCGATGGGCACTTCCTTGGTTTCAACGCCCTCTGCCTCCAGCTCCTGACGAATGCGGTAGCAAAGAGCCTTGGCAGCCTTCAATTCCCACACGGATGCCACCATGGGGAACATGACACTCAAGTTACCGAAGGCGCTGGCGCGGTAAATCGCCCGCAGCTGGGGACGGAAGATCTCCTCACGGGTCAGGCAGATACGCAGACCGCGCAGACCCAAGGCAGGATTCTCCTCCTGCTCCAGACCCATGTAGTCCACCTGCTTGTCAGCGCCGATGTCCAAAGTACGGATGACCACGGGACGCTGGCCCATGGTAACTGCCACCTGCTTGTAAGCCTCAAACAGCTCGTCTTCCGTAGGCAGATTGCTGCGACCCAAGTACAGGAACTCACTGCGCATCAGGCCCACACCCTCAGCATCGGCAGCCACAGCAGCCACAGCATCCTCGGGGCAGCCGATGTTGGCGCACAGCAGCACCTTTTTACCGGACTTGGTAATACTTTCCTTGCCGCGGAAAGCTTCCAGCGCTGCACGGTCGGCAGCAGCCTCCGCCTGCTTCTTCAGCAGCATTTCCATGGTTTCAGCATCGGGATCGGCATACCAGGTACCGGTAAAGCCATCGACAGCCAAAACCTTACAATTTTCTGCATCTTCCAGTGCAATATCAGCCTGCACCAGGGAAGGAATGTTCAGCGTACGAGCCAGAATAGCGGTATGGCTGGAAGAAGAACCCTGACGGGTCACGAAAGCCAGAATCCGCTCTCTGGGCAGCTGAATGGTTTCACTGGGCGCCAGATCCTCCGCCACCAGCAGGAAAGAACCCTCGGGCAGCTGGAAGCCGGTATTGCCGCAGAGAATATCGTAGAGCCGATGGGACATATCCCGAATATCGGCGCTGCGCGCCTTCATGTACTCATCATCCATGGCGGCA
>JAGCMI010000162.1 GCA_017646545.1 Oscillospiraceae bacterium
ATCTTTCCTGCAATTACTGATTCTCTCGTAGGTACGCTCCAGACTTCTTAGTGCCCGTTGCCTGTTGTTGCTACCTATTTGGCAGCGAGATACAGTCCTATGGGCATTTCGAATATCCTTTAGGGCTTCTTTGTACCATTGTGGCGAGTCTATTGTCTTACCATTATCCATTGTCAGAAAGTGTTTCATGCCAAAGTCCAGTCCGACAGCATTACCTGTGCGTGACGGAACATCCGGCCAATTCTGAATAACGGATAAGTAGATATAAAATTCTCCCGCTTTGGTTCTCTTGACCGTAAAGGTCTTGATCGTACCAACGAACGAACGATGGTTCACATACTTGTAGGTGCGACCCATAATGGTAACACGGTTATCTTCCAGGAACTTGTACCCAGCTTGCTTCAAGGTGAAAGAGTTATAGTTCTTTCTCCTGCGAAACTTGGGTGGAGCTTTACGGCCGCTTCTGCCTTCTTTTACATGGGTAAAGAAAGCATCATAAGAGCGAGCAATACGCTCAACAACATCTTGAATTGCCTGGCTACCCAATAAGTTCCAATGCGCATATTTCTCTCGCCGTTTCAGCTTTGTTAGGAACACCTTAAGCCGATTAGCAGATAGGTACTTATCGTACAGACGGTAGTAACGGCGATGAAGGGCAATACAATGATTCCAGATCTCTGCCGCAATGTCGATGGCATGATCCAGATGACGGTTTTGCTTATTGTTATACAGCTTATACTGATAGGTCATACGTACCTGCATTGCGGCAACTCCTTTCCGAAAATAGTTCATATGTTCTATAACAATTATAACATATAACAACAATTTCGCAAAGAAGTTTTTTACAGAGACACACCAAAAATGACAATTGACACACGATACATTTACAGCAGGAGAATAAGGTATTCGTTTTCCTCTCCGGAATGAAGTTCCGAGAGTTTCCCGATTATTTTGATAAAACAAAGAGGTGAAGCTATGCTGCCAGAAGCTTTTTTGAACAGAATAAAACTGCAGTTGGGGGAGCAGTACGATGCCTTCCTCCACAGTTTGGAACGACCCAGAGCGGTGGCGCTGCGATATAATCCCCTGAAAGGGGAGCGACCGGTTCTGCCTTTTGCCGGGGAAAATGTAGCTTGGGAGCCCATGGGCGTGTATTACGACCCGCAAGCGCGTCCCGGTCTGCACCCTTATCACGAAGCTGGCGTATATTACTTACAAGAGGCAAGCGCCATGTCTGCTGTCAGCCTGCTGGATCCTCAGCCGGGGGAGAGGGTGTGTGATCTGTGCGCTGCGCCCGGTGGAAAGACCACCCAGATTGCCGGACGAATGATGGGCGAGGGTTTCCTGCTTTGCAATGAGTACAGCCCCAAGCGAGCCAAAATTCTCTCCCTGAATATTGAGCGCATGGGTGTTGCCAATGCGCTGGTTACCAATGAGACCACCGAAAAGCTGGCCGCC
Source organism: Oscillospiraceae bacterium (assembly GCA_017646545.1). Lineage (GTDB taxonomy): Bacteria > Bacillota > Clostridia > Oscillospirales > Oscillospiraceae > Faecousia. Next base: position 1,459 of record JAGCMI010000162.1, read on the forward strand.
ATGCTGCCGGGTTATTTTGACCGGGTGCTGATCGATGCGCCCTGCTCCGGTGAGGGTATGTTCCGCAAGGAAGAGGCGGCGGTAACGGATTGGAGCCAGGAAACGGTGGAGATGTGCGCCCGTCGGCAGGCGGATATTCTGGATGCCGGTGCGAAATTGCTCCGCCCGGGCGGACGGCTGGTGTATTCCACCTGCACCTTCGCACCGGAAGAAAACGAGCAGGCTGTAGAAGCCTTCCTGCAGCGCAATCCGGAATTTGAGCTGGAAGATGTGGAGGCCCCTTGGTTTACCCAGGTCTCACCGGGACAATTCCGGCTCTGGCCTCATAAGCTGTTGGGGGAGGGGCATTTTGCCGCAGTTCTCCGCAAGCAGGGAGAGGCCGAGGTAGAAGGTAATGGGGGCGCAGGGCAGAAATTGCCCAAAGAGTGGCTTCAGTTTGCTAAGGAACTGGATATCACCCTGCCGGAAGGTAAGGCCATCTGCTTTGGGCAGACCATTTTCTGGGCCCCCGTGGATACACCGGATTTGACAAGATTGAAAGTGCTTCGTCCCGGATTGCAGTTGGGCGAAGTGAAAAAAGATCGCTTTGAACCTGCCCATGCCTTGGCATTATGGCTGTGTGAATGTAAAAATTCGGTTTCTTTCGGTCATGACAGCCAGCAGATCCGCGCCTATCTCCATGGCGATGTGGTGTCCAGCGCTGTCCGTGGCTGGTGCCTTGTCTGTGTGGATGGCTACAGTTTGGGCTGGGGCAAGGGAGATGGCAATGTGCTTAAAAATCACTATCCCAAAGGCTTGCGAAGATAATTGAGATTATACCGCCCGATTTTGGAAATAATACTTTACATAACTTTTTTATTATGCTATAATTTATTTGTAAAAGAGCCTAAAAATGTTGAAAACAAGGAGTGATACACCCTTGGCAAGATATGAGATCGTCGGCGGTACTCCCCTCCGGGGTGAAGTGACCATCAGCGGCGCGAAAAACGCAGCCGTGGCCATTATTCCTGCATCCTTGCTGGTCAATGGCGTTTCCCGTATTGAAAATGTTCCGGACATTTCTGATGTCCGTATTCTGCTTGCAATTTTGGAAGGTCTGGGCGCAAAAATCAGCTATCCGGAACCCGGTGTGGTGGAGATCGACACCACCGTGGTCTATGATATTGAACCGGAAACTGCGCTGGTCAAGAAGATGCGTGCCAGCTATTATCTGATGGGCGCATTGTTGGGTCGCCTTGGCAAATGCCATGTGGCGCTGCCCGGTGGCTGCAATTTTGCCAACCGCCCCATTGACCAGCACATCAAGGGTTTCCGTGCGCTGGGTGCCCGGGTGGTGGAAACAGAAGAGTTCGTGGAGCTTTCTCCCAGTGAGAAGGGTCTGCAGGGCAACCGTGTCAGTTTGGATATGGCATCCGTCGGTGCTACGGCCAACATCATGATGGCAGCCGTTCTGCTGCCGGGTATGACGGTCATTGAAAATGCGGCCAAGGAGCCCCACATCGTTGACCTTGCCAACTTCCTGAATACCATGGGTGCCCGGATCTCCGGTGCCGGTACGGATACCGTGAAGATCCGTGGGGTGGAGAAGCTCAGCGGCGGCACCTACG
>JAGCMI010000163.1 GCA_017646545.1 Oscillospiraceae bacterium
CTCGACAGTCATGTTGTTCTGCCGGGCAACAAGGGCCAGGGCTTCGCCGATCTCTTCCTTGTCCGCTTCCAGCTGCTCCAGCAGCACGATCAGCTCGATAGCAGCCTGCATCCGCACCGCATTTTCCGCATTGGCCCGCATATCTGCCCGGAGCGCTTCCTGGGTGGTGTTCATAAAGGAGCAGTACATATCCAGATTCAGACCCTGCTGCGCCAGCTGGGCAGCCATATTCTGCATCTGGTTTTCCACCTCAGCGTCGATCTGGGCGTCGCTGGGGTTGAACTCCAGCGTTTCAGCAGCCATACGCAGCAGCCGATCCTGCAGATCCATCTCGCCCCGCTCATCGCTGTAGGCTTGCAGGCTTTCACCCATTTTTTCCCGCATCTGCTCAAAGGTCTCGCAGCCGCCCACCTCTTTGGCAAACACATCGTCCAGCTCATAGGTGGACTTGATGCGGATCTGGTGGATGGTACAGATGAATTCGGCATCCTTGCCGGCCAGCGCCTCGGAATGATACTGTTCGGGGAATGTAACCTTGACGGTGACCTTCTCGCCGGGAACTTTGTCTACCAGCTGCTCTTCAAAGCCGGGGATGAACATGCCGCTGCCCAGCACCAGAGTCTGGTTCTCAGCGGTGCCGCCAATGAACTGCTCGCCATCGCAGAAGCCAGCATAGTCCAGGATCACTTCATCACCCAATTCGGTGGGGCGATCTTCGATCAAGGCGATGCGAGGGTTCTGCTGCTGCAGACGCTGCATCTGGCGGTCGATTTCTTCACTCGTCACAATGTGGCGAGTCAGTTGGGCCTGCAGGCCCTTATATGTAAAACCCATAGTAAACCTCGATGATTATTTTTGGAATTGCCATTTCACCGACTATCGTATCATGTTTTTATGTAAAAAGCAATGGTTCTTTGGCCAAAAACACAAACTTCAAGGCTATGTTTCAAGCCAAAAAGGATTATACATATTTTACTTGCAAAAAACAATATAGTTATGATATTATATTTATAGTTTATATCTATAGATTTAGAGGAATGTGTATGAACTACAACTATTTGCGTTATTTTTCCGTGCTGGCGCAGGTGGAGCATTACACCTTGGCTGCCGCCCGTCTGGGCATTTCCCAGCCTAGCTTAAGCAGCGCCATCCACAATCTGGAAATGGAACTGGGCGGCGTGAAGCTGTTTGAAAAGGTGGGCCGCAATATCCGCCTGACAGAAGAAGGTCGCTACTACCGGGAAAAGGTGGATGCCGCTCTCCGGGAACTGAACACCGCCTCCATGACCCTGCGGGACAGTAAGGTTTCCGCTCCGGTGTTCATCCGTCTGGGTGTGGTATCCGGCACTTTGGGAGGCACGGTAGCAAAGCAGATCGCTAAGTACATCGGACAGAACGAGCGCATCCGTTTCCGTGTAACAGAAAGTTCCGCGGAAGAACTGATGGATCTGGTGCGGCAGGAAAAGCTGGACATGGCCATTGTGGACACCACCAATCGAGACCGCAGCCTGCACTTCCGCAAGCTTTGCCAGCGAAGTTTCTATGCCGCCCTGCCGAAAAACCATCCCCTTGCGGAGCAGCAGCTCCTGCTGCCCCAGGATCTGGCTGCAGAACCCCAGGTCAGTTTCCACAACGATGCAGGAAACAGTTTCGGTCAATGGGCCAGCGGCTTTAACGGGGAGGAAAAGATTTTGTGCACCGTCAACACCGCCCAAGCGGCGCTGGATCTGGTGGCTGCCGGGGTGGGCATTTGCCTCATGTCAGAAGATTGTGTCACGCAGCATGACGGAGTGCGCTTCGTCCCCATCAAAAACTGGCATCAGGCCCTTTATATGTGCATTCTCTATGACAAATGGCTGGAGCCGCCGGTATGGGGCTTTGTGGAGCAGCTGGTCAAGGTGCTGCGGCAGATGTATGCCAATATGTAGCATAAATTTCAGTTTGAAGGGCTACCGGAACGCCTCCCAAAAAGCATGTCATTGCGAGGACCCTGAGCGAAGTCGAAGGGGCCGTGGCAATCTCCTGCTAGAGGCTTGCACCATTCATCGAGGCGCAGACAAAGGTGAGGGCTTGCCCCGGGAGATTCCCACGGCCCTAAAGGGCCTCGGAATGACATAAGGGTCGATACCCGCCCCATTCATCGTTATATCCCAACAAACTCCAATTTGGATCACATTATATAAAAAGGCAGCGGATAACCGCTGCCTTCTTTCTCATTATATTATAATACTTTACCACCGTTGACGGACAAGCGGAATTGGGCCCCCAGCATCTCCGCCGCACCGCGGCACATCATCATACGCCCAAGGAAAATATCGAAATACTCATACATGGAGCAGATGCTCTCGTCAACCTGCAAATTCAGCGAGATCTTCCGCTCCTCCAGATCCACCTTCAGCGAAGAACCGGTGACGGCATAGTTGACCCGGTCATGGATATCAAACTTCTCCCGGTCGGTGGTGCGGACACGGTTGCGGCGCACATCGGATTTATCCGCCAAAATCACCGCTGCGGACACCGCATCCTTCGCGCCGCCGGTGGACTCATCGTGATTGCCGATGGCGGAAATGATCACCATACGATCCTCCAGGGGCATATCGTACTTTTTCAGGATCTCATAGGCCAATATTGCGCCATACTCGCCATGGCGGCTGCGGTTGACGGCATTGCCGATATCGTGCATAAAGCCTGCGATGCGGGCAAGCTGCTGGGTATGCTCGTCATAGCCCAGCCGCTGCAAAATATTGGCTGCCCGGTCTGCCACCAAGGCGGTGTGGGCGGTGGAATGATCCGTAAAACCCAGCACACCCAAATCGTGATTGCCCCGTTCCAGCATCGCCAGAACCTCGGCATCATTTCTTATTTTCTGATATAACATTTATTTCTATTCCTTTCCAAAAATTCTATCCCCCAGGGGGGCTTCAAATATCCGCTCCGGGTTGGTACAATACAGAAAAACAATCCGGAGGACAATCTATGACAGTTGTAAAAAGAATGGTCACCACCGCTATTTGCGCCGCCATGTGTGTGGTTTTGCCCCTGGCATTCCATGCCATCCCCAATGCCGGCACCATTTTGCTGCCCATGCACATTCCCGTGCTGCTGTGCGGTCTGGTCTGCGGCTGGCCTTACGGTCTGGTCTGCGGTCTTTTGGGGCCTTTCATCTCCAGTTTCACCGGTATGCCTCCCATGGCAGTACTGCCGGGTATGATGGTGGAATGCGGCGCTTATGGTCTTGTTACCGGTTTGATGATGAAAATGGTACGAACCGGGCGCACAACCGCTGATCTTTACATCAGCATGGGCGCTGCCATGATCTTGGGTCGGGTGCTCTCCGGTTTGGCCAAGGCGCTGATCTTCTCCCCCGGCACTCCCGCTTTCGCATGGGTCACCACTTCTCTGGTGACGGGTATCCCCGGCATCATCATTCAGCTGGTCGTCATGCCCCTGCTGATCACCGCGCTGACCCGGGCCAAGTTGCTGCCCCGGCGCTATTGATTGTATTATACACGGTTTTTGTAAACTTTTCTACCATGATCTGATAAAGAAAAAGAGCCTCTGACGAGGCTCTTTTATTTCATAAACTTATCGATGGCCTGACACAGCTCATCAATGGCATCCGAATCCCCGGCAGCCACCGCATCCACCATGCAGTGCCGCAGGTGATCCTGCAGGATCACTTTGCCCGTGTTATCCAGCGCCGAGCGCACCGCTGCCAGCTGGATCAGCACCTCAGAACAATCGTGCCCCTCTTCCACCATCCGCTTCACCTTTTCCAAATGACCGATGGCGCGGGCAAGGCGGTTTACGACCGCTTTCTGATTTTCATGGACATGACCGTGGGAATGGGCGATGCCATGGGCGTGCTGATAGGCATGATCGTGAATGTGTTCGTCCATATTTCGCCCTCCTTTTTTCTCATATTATACTGTTTTTTCCCATTTTACGCAAGCCCCCACGGGGGATAAAATAAATACTTTGACATTATACACTCCAGCGGATATAATGAATAAAAAAACTAGAAGGAGCTAATTTATGCATCTGGATCACGATCATATCGGTGGCCACCACGGTCACGAGCATCATCACACCCACAGCCATGAGCACACCCACGACGGTGTGACCCATACCCACGAGCACGATCATGCACACACCCATGAACACGGACATCCCCACGAGCACGACCACCTGCACGAGGCAGGCCACGAGCATCATCACGAGCACGGTCATCACCATCATCACCACGAGCACAGCCACGACCATGCCTGCGGCGGTGATTGCGGCGGCTGCAAGAGCCACTGCGAGCACACCCCCATGGAGGAGCTGGCTGCCCTGATGAAGTACATGGCCAACCACAATGCCGCCCATGCCGCTGAACTGGCACAGCTGGCACAGCAGCTGGAAAAGGCTGGCAACCGCACCGCTTACGAGCAGGTAATGGCTGCAGTCAGCGACTACGAAAAGGGCAATATGCGGCTGAATGTGGTGCTGGCAAGCCTGCAGTAAGGAGAAAAAAGTATGTGTCTGTCCACTGTTTATAAGAATACCATGGAGCCTTCCTCCGTGGTGATGAAAAATGTCATGCAGATCGAGTGCCGTGACGGTCTGGTGATCCTCACCGACCTGATGGAGCGGCAGCTGGAGATCCGCGGAACGCTGACCCAGGCCAACCTGGTCGACGGTTTCGTTGTGGTGAAGGAAAACTAAAAAAGTTTGGGGAGAGGTGAACCACCTCTCCCCTTTTTTGCACTTCAAATTGTAGTTTATCGGACTGATGGAGCGCACAGCGCGAGCCTCCCTTGTGCAAAGGGAGGTGGCACGGCGCAAGCCGTGACGGAGGGATTGTGAAGAAACGGCAATCCCCCAGTCGAAAATCAAAGATTTTCGACAGCCCCCTTTACACAA
>JAGCMI010000164.1 GCA_017646545.1 Oscillospiraceae bacterium
ACGGGAATCGAACCCATGTTACCGCCGTGAAAGGGCGGTGTCTTAACCGCTTGACCAACGGGCCTGGTAGCGGCGACCTGACTTGAACAGGTGACAGACCGGGTATGAACCGGGTACTCTACCAACTGAGTTACGCCGCCAAATATTGCGCTGCCGAAACAGCTTTGTCATTATATAGGATAGTTTCTGATTTGTCAAGAAAAATTTTATATTTTTTTGGGAACAATAAAAACGAGGTGAATTTACATGAATTTTTGGCGAAAATCCTTCCTTTTTTATGTGGGCGGCATGCTTTATTGCGGTCTGGAACTGCTCTGGCGGGGCCGCACCCACGGCAGTATGTTCCTTTTGGGAGGGCTCTGCTTTCTGATTTTGGGACAAATCGGCGCTTTGCGGCACTGCCTTTTCACCCGCGCCGTACTGGGCGGGCTGGCCATCACCGCAGGCGAACTGGCGGTGGGTCTATTGGTAAACCGGAGGTTTCAGGTGTGGGATTACCGCAGTATGCCGCTGAACTTCCGGGGACAGATCTGTCCGCTTTACTCTCTGTTTTGGACCGCGCTGAGTCCCATAGGCTTTATTGTTTACCGAAAACTTGAAAAACGGCTGCAAAGATGATCCTTTGCAGCCATTTATTTTTCAGTTATTTTCTTCCAGGTATGTCCAGCGCAGGGAAACCGGTTCCTCCGTTTCCTCCCGGGACAAAATGGCGAAACTCGCCATAGAGGAGCCGTAATAGTAATCCGTTACTTCGATTTCAGCCTCACGGACATCGACACCAATGCCGTTACCATGGCGGATGCGGAGAACTTCCTCCAACTGGTCTATCAGATCCTTTTCCCCATCTACCACGCAGGTAAGGATTTTCCCCCAGTCATTTCTAACAGTATACTTTATTCTCACTCGATCTTCACACTCCAGTTTTCAAAAGGTATCGGGTGATACTCCAGCTCCCCATCGGTGCATTTCACCCTGCAGGTAATTGGATTTATTTTTCTTCTTCCTCCGGGAACAGCGGCTTCATGCCGGACACAGCCGTTTCTTCCTCGCTGGCCTCTTTTGCCAGACGGGCAGCGGTCAGATTCACCTGCAGCTTGGCAGGATCATGCTTCCGGAAGGCCATATACATCAGCACGGCCACCGCTGCAAAGCAGCTCACTGCCGCCAGCAGCTGGCTGACACGGAAATCGCCCCAGTAAAGGCTGTCCATCCGCAATCCTTCGATGAAGGTGCGGCCTAAACCGTACCATGCGGCATAGCCCAGCGCGATCTGGCCGTCATACTGCCGCTTCTTGGACAGATAATGCAGCAGCACAAAACCGGCTACATTCCACACCGATTCATACAGGAAGGTGGGATGGTAATACTCCCAGCTCTGGGTGTACTTATTGAACAGACCCATTTTCATAAAGCTGTCCGTTGCTGCGCCAAAGGCTTCCCGGTTGAAGAAGTTACCCCAACGACCCATGGCCTGACCGATGAGGAAGCCCAGCGCCACCAGATCCAGCACCGCGCCAACCTTGAGTTTCTTGATTTTGCCGAAGAGAATCACGCCCAAAGCTGCGCCGATCACACCGCCATAAATGGCCAGACCGCCATTCCAAATGTACAGCACGGAAATGGGGTTATTTTTATAGCTGTCCCACTCAAAGGCGCAGTAGTACAGTCGGGCGCACAAAATGGCAAAGGGCACGATCCACAGCACACCGTCGGTCAGATCATCGGCAGAGAAGCCAAACTCCTTACACCGCTTACAGCCATAAAGCACCGCAAGCAGCAGGCCGCAGGCAATGATGATGCCATAAAAATGGATGCTCAAGCTGCCAAGATCCAGACTTCTGGGGGGATTGATCTCCAGGCCAAACAGGGATATGGTGGTATAATTACTCGGATTCATATTTTTCCTCCTTCATCGGATAAATCACAGACAAGCTGCAGCCATCCGGCTGCACCACCTGGGACAAAAACTCCCGAATCTCCCAGCTTTGGATACTGTTATACAGTTCCGGAAAGCGGAAGTAATCAAAATCGCTCATGCGATAGGCGCAAAGGCGGAAGCAGGTCGCATCAAAACTGTCCAGATCCCGGATACGGCGACCCATGGCGCTGCGCTTCATCCGCAGAAACACCTCTTCTTCAATGCCTTCCCGGGCAAGCTTTGCGCCTTGCGCCAGAATAGCATCGCGAACCGCCTGGGGATCATCGCTGTCGCCGCCGCAGGTCAGCATGGCGCAGCCATCCACCGTATCAAACCCGCCGCCAAAGGACGAGTCGATCAGTCCCTGCTCATAAAGCTGCATATAAAGGGGGGAAGATTCGCCAAACAGCGCCTCCGCCGCCAGATCGCCCACCAATTCCCGACGAATGGCCGCCTCTCCCTTTTCCGGGCACCAAGTTTTCATGGCCATGGAAAAAGTGGGCATGGCAATTTCCATCCGATGCTGGGCCAGCGGCTCCACACAAACCGGCTCTTCCGGCTCAAAATCCGCCTTCTGACCCATGGGGCGCTTTTCATCCCCCAGCACCTGCCGGGCAATGCGGCAGACCTGCTGCTCGTCCACATCGCCCACCACACAAAGAAGCATATTGGCAGGATTGTAGAAAGCCTTATGGCACAGATGCAGCATTTCGGGGGTAATATGGGCAATGGACTGCTCCGTACCCAGCACCGGCATCCGAATGGGATGCTTTTCATACAGCAGGGGCATCAAGGTTTCAAAGGCTCTGCTGCCCGGCTCATCGGCGCTCATGCGAATCTCCTGATTGATGATGCCTCGCTCCTTTTCCACCGTTTCCTCGGTGAAATAAGGGGTGGACACAAATTCCAGCAGCAACCGCAGGCAATCGTCAAAGTTTTCCGTGCAGGAAAAATAATAGGCCGTCATGTCATAGCTGGTAAAGGCATTGACCCCTGCGCCCAGGGACGCAAATTGCGCCGTCACATCCCCCTGGGGCATGTCAAAGAGCTTATGCTCCAGATAATGGGCAATACCGGCAGGGACAGTATACCGCTGCCCATCGAAGGTAAATTTCTGATGCACCGCGCCAAAATCCGCGGCAAAGTAACAAAGTTTCTTGGTAAAACCCGGCTTGCGGTCCACCATAATGTGCAGACCGTTGGGCAAAGTTTCTGTAAATAGGGTTTCATCCAAAGCGGGGTAATATGTTTTAGCCATGTTGCTCCCCCTTCAGAAAGAAACTACTGTGATACTCTATCGTTTTGGCCGCTTCCACCACATCTGCAATGGTCACTTCCCGAATCTGCTGGGCATAGACTTCCGGGGTGCGGTTGAGGCCGCTGAGGGCAGCGGTGGAGAAAAAGCTTTCC
>JAGCMI010000165.1 GCA_017646545.1 Oscillospiraceae bacterium
GAGTAAATATCATAAGCTGTGGTGAAATAACCGTAACCCTGGTCGCCGATGACCAGTTTCAGGGGGATCTTATACAGCGCGCCGATGATCTTTACCACGGCAGTGGCCAGAGCAAGCAGGGCCGCGCCGTGTAAAAATGTTTGCTTTTTGGTCGGTTCGGACATGGCTTACTCCTTTTCTTCCATCAGCTTAGGGATAGCATAGCCCACAAGCTCCTGCACCGTATGCTGCAAATCGATGGTGGGGAATGTGCCGCTTTGATAGAGAATTTTGCCCCCTACCATGGTCAGGGCTACATCGCCGCCCTTGGCAGAGAACACCAGGGCGTTCATCACATCGTGACAGGGCATCAGATGGGGCGCAGAGAAATCCACCAGGATCAAATCCGCATCCATGCCTTCTTTCAGCATACCGGCTGTATCACCGCGCCCCTGGGCGCGAGCGCCGCAGGTGGTGGCCATCATCAGCACCGCTGCCGCAGGCATAGCGGAGGCATCTGCCCCCACAGTCCGGGCAGCCATGGCGGTGGCACGCATAACTTCGAACATATCCAAATTGCCGCACTCAACAGCGCCGCCTGTGCCCAAAGCAACATTCATGCCTGCCTTGACGCAGTCCGCCACCGGTGTTGCCGGCAGACCTGCCTTGGCATAGGCAATGGGGGTAGAAACTGCAGATACTTTTTTCTTGCCCAGCAGCTTTCGTTCTTCCTCTGTCAGAGCGACACAGCCGGTGGCAGTGGCAGGGGCAAGGAACAGTCTGTGGGCATTGAGCAGTTCCCCGGGGCCAAGACCGGTGCGATCCAGGCACTCTTCCGTCTCCGCCTGGGTCTCCGCCAAATGCAGCTGCAGACCCAAGCCCTTCTCCTGGGCCCAGGCAGAAAGGCCCTCCCAAAGCTTATAGTTGCTGATATACTCAGCATACAGACCTGCATCCACCTTGATGCGTCCGTTGTCATGGTTATGCCACTTGTCCGCTACCCGAACAGCCTCGACACACTGGTCATCGGTCTCGAAATCGAAGTCCTCGCTTTGATCGATAAACCGGTAAGATGCCAATGCCACATTGGCTTTGATGCCGGTATCCGCTGCCGCCTGCGCCACCGCCTCCGGGTAATAATACAGGTCGGACACAGAGGTAGTGCCAAAGCGCAGGCACTCGGCAATACCCAGGGTGGCTGCCGCCTTGACGCTGCGGTCATCCAGCTTGGCCTCCCGTAAAAGCTGCTGCTCCAGCGCCGCTGCTCTGGGGGCATCGTCCAGGAAAGACCGCATCACCGTGGTAGCCAGATGGGTATGGCAGTTCACCAGGCCGGGCATGGCTACCATGCCGGTACCGTCAATAATGGTGGCAGGCTGCTCTTCCGGCGCACTGCTTCCTATGTAGGATATTTTACCGTCAGTAATCCCCAGATATGCACCAAACAGCACATCTAATTTCTCATTCATGGTCACAACGGTGACATTGGAAATTAAGGTATCCATACAGAAATCCTTTCCTCATCCAAGAAGCCGGAACAGTTCTTCCTTTTGCCGCAGAACGCTGTCCAGCTGCTCAATGTATTGCTCCGGGAACTTGGGGTTGTGGAAACGCTCCACCCTGCCCCCGGGTAAATTCACTTTATTCATGCCGCCACCGCCCAAAGACACGATAGTGTGCAATTCCTCCATCATATAGATATTATACAAACAGTCCAGATTATCCCGGCTCCAGCCCACATTTTCAAAACTGCCGGACATATATTTCTGCCGGTACAGGTAGTAGGGCTTGTAGCCCAGCGCCTGCAAGGTGCGGTTGGCATAGTCCACCATCCGGGCAACTTCTGCGCCATCCGGCAGCGCCACCTGCTTTTCAAACAGGTCTGCGCCCTTCTTCAGCGCCAGGGTGTGCACGGTGATGTTGGCAGGATTTAACGCTGCTACTGTATCCAAGGAATGGCAGAAGCCTGCATAATCATCCGCCGGCAGACCGGCGATCAAGTCCATGTTGATGGCCTGAAAACCTGCGTCCACCGCCTGCTGATAGCTGCGGAGAATATCCTCTTGCGTGTGGGGTCTGCCACTGGCGCGAAGCACCGTATCCACCATAGACTGGGGATTGATACTCATACGGTCTGCCCCGTGGGCGCGAATCACAGAAAGCTTTTCCGCATCCAGGGTGTCCGGTCTTCCGCCCTCTACGGTGAACTCCAGGCAACCGGACAGATCTACGGTGTCATAGATCCTGTCCAGCAGGTTTGCCATCTGGACAGCGGACAAGGTTGTGGGTGTGCCGCCGCCGATATAAACGGTGCGTACCCGTTTACCGGACTGGGCCAACAGCTTGCCGGTAACTTCCAGCTCCTGATACAAAGCCTGCAAATAAGGCTCTAACAGCTCCGTTCGCTTGCCTATGCTGCGGCTGACAAAGCTGCAGTAAGCGCAGCGGGTGGGGCAAAAAGGAATGCCCACATACAAAGAAACATCCCGGTCTTCCAAAAGCCGGTAAGCCTCTACGGTGGACTTGGAGCAGTGGATCGCCAATTCCCGTCTGGGTTGGGTGACAAAATAAACTTCTTTTAACAGCCGGTCAGCGGTTTTTTCCGTTCCCCCTGCCAGCAGGTGCTTTGTGGTGATTTTGGTGGGGCGAACGCCGGCCAGCGCGCCCCATGCCGGAACTTGGGGCAGTAATTGCACCGCAGCAAGATACAAGCTTTGCTGCAGGATCTGCCTGCGAAGCTGCACCGTTTCCGCCGACGCTCTCAGCCGGCGGATACCTTTGGCTTTTTGCCCGTTCCGCTCCACGATAGCTACCGCCGTGAGCCAGATGTTGCCTCTATGCAATTTTGAAACGGCAGTTCCCTCCGCCCCCACACCAAACAAGGTGATGAGAAGCTGCTCCACCGCATAAAGGTCATCGTGACCCACAAGCGTCAGTTTCATTTTAAATCCTCATCATATAGGGATTGCCGGTTTTCTCCCGGAACAGCGTGGTGCTTTCCCCATGACCGGGAAACACCTGATAATCGGTTTCCAGCGCTCCCAGACGATCCAGAGAGACTTGCAAGGTAGCGTAATCGCC
>JAGCMI010000166.1 GCA_017646545.1 Oscillospiraceae bacterium
AGCTACCTGGCTGCTGCACCCCGATGCACCTAAGGTTGAAATCCCCAAGGTCATCACCGACCGTATTGCCCGTATGAAGGAAAGAAATGGAGGTGCTAACTAATGAGCAGCCATCAGAACAATGAAACCTTGCTGCGCGTAGAGCACCTGTGCCAGTACTTTGGTCCCACCAAGGCTGTGGATGATGTCAGCTTTGAGATCAAGAGAGGCGAGGTCTTCGGCCTGGTCGGCGAGTCCGGCTGTGGTAAGACCACCACCGGTCGTTCCATCATCAAGATTTATGATATCACCTCCGGCAGCATTTACTTCAAGGGCCAGCGTATCTGCGCAGGTACCAGATCCTACCGCGAAGAGATCGAGAAGCAGCGCAAGACCATTGCAATGCTGAAGAAGGAAAGACCTGCCAACGCCGCAGAGCGTATTGCTGAGTGTGAGGCAAAGATCACCGAGGCAAAGGCTGAGATCAAGAAGGCTATCTTCGATCACAAGCGTTCCGACAAGGAGTATGCAAAGACTCTGGTCAGCAAGATCAAGTCCGAGTATGAGCCCCTGCTGGCTAAGGCTGACGGTGAAGAGAAGAAGAAGCTGAAGGAATCCTACAAGAATGAGCTGCGTGTTGCCAAGAAGACCAAGCTGATCACTCAGATCCAGATGATCTTCCAGGACCCCATCGCTTCTCTGAATCCCCGTATGACCGTTCGTGAAATCATTGCCGAAGGCATGGTCATCAACGGCATCAAGGACAAGGCCTACATTGACCAGAAGGTTTATGAAATCCTGGAGACCGTTGGTCTGGTTCGTGAGCACGCAACCCGTTACCCCCACGAGTTCTCCGGCGGTCAGCGTCAGAGAATCGGTATCGCTCGCGCAGTTGTTATGAATCCCGAAATGATCATCGCTGACGAGCCCATCTCCGCACTGGACGTTTCCATTCAGGCTCAGGTTATCAACCTGCTGAATGACCTGCGTGACAAGCTGGGTCTGACCATTCTGTTCATCGCCCACGACCTGTCCGTTGTTAAGTACTTCTCCGATCGTATTGGTGTTATGTACTTTGGTAAGATGGTGGAGCTGGCATCCTCTGACGAGCTGTTTGCCCATCCTCTGCACCCCTACACCAAGAGCCTTCTGTCTGCGATCCCGCTGCCTGACCCCATCACCGAGCGTAATCGTAAGAGAATCTCTTACAACCCCCTGGCTGAGCATGACTACTCTGTGGACAAGCCCACCCTGCGTGAGATTCTCCCCGGCCACTGGATCCAGTGTAACGACGCTGAGGCAGAGCGTTACAAGAAGGAGCTGGGCATTTGAACAAGCGCACCAAAATCCGCCTGGTAAAATACATCTCCTGCCTGGTCTTTGTACTGGTGCTGGCAGGTTCGTATGTGCTGGGCCAACACTCCACCCAATTCCGTGAAGCTTATGGCGCATCTCTGGAGTTTAAAACTGCTCTGGGGGACATGACCTTTTTCGAAAAGACTCGCCTGTGGTTCCAGTTCTTTTTTGAAAAGACACGTCTGTGGTTCCAGTTCTTTAAGACGCATTCTCTGGTGGAGTGGTACCGGTGGATCAGTGATGGTTTGACGTTGCCGTCAGTCACATTGCTGTCTGCAGGTCTGCTGATTTGGGTGTCCAATGCGGGCGCGCTGGATCTGCTGGGATACTCCGGTAGATTTATGATGCAGCTGTTTTTGCCTGCCAGCAAGAAGCGCTATGGTACTTATGGCGACTATGTGGCAGAAAAGCGGGAAAAGCGGATCAAGGGATACGGTTTCCTTTTGGTCAGCGGCGCCATTTCTCTGGCGGTTACCTTCCTGTTCATCGCGCTGTTCTTTACCGTGGCGTAAATCCTCGAGATTTATCCAATAAATTTGATCATACCGGAGCAAATCGCTCCGGTATGATTTTTTTGTAGGGGTTGCCACAGAAAATAGGGGAGAAGTGCGGCTTCTTTTGCTGTTTTTACCATAATATTTATTGACAAATCCGCTGTTGGAACTTACAATAGAAATGATACGACCAGAGGAAGGTGCAAAAGCTGACCTCATGGAAAAATGAAAAAAGGAGCGACTAAAAATGACCGCTTTGAAACGTACCGTTTATTATCAGACCCATGTGGAAGCAGGTGCCACTCTGGTGGACTTCGGTGGCTGGGAAATGCCCATCCAGTACCCCATCGGCATCATCTCCGAGCATCTGGCCTGCCGCAAGAACTGCGCCATCTTCGACGTGTCCCACATGGGCCGTGTCTATGTGGAAGGCAGCCAGCGCGTTGAGTTCCTGCAGCATGTGCTCTCCAGCAATGTTGGCGCCCTGGAAATGAACAAGGCTCAGTACACCATCATTCCCACCACCACCGGTGGCGCTGTGGACGATGCCTATGTTTATCGCTATGAGGAAGACCGTCTGCTGCTGGTCATCAATGCCGGTAACATCGACAAGGATATGGAGTACCTCAACGAGCAGGCTAGGAACTATGATGTCAAGCTGACCAATGTGTCTGCCGAACTGGCTGCTGTTGCCCTGCAGGGCCCCAACGCTCAGAAGATGCTGGAGCAGATCGTCACTGCCGGCACTGTTCCCTGTGGTTCTTCCAAGAACGCCATCGGCGTTGTGGAGCTGGAAGGCCGTACT
>JAGCMI010000167.1 GCA_017646545.1 Oscillospiraceae bacterium
ACGATACCGCCAATGATGGATACAGACTGTCCGATGCTTTGAGGCAGGTGTATACCCGACTCCTGCAGCAGTTCAAAAGCCAGCAACATCCCCAGCACTTCCCACACCGAAGAAAACGGTATGGATTGTTTACTTTCCAATATCACCCCTAGCAGTGGTTGGGGAATCCAATTTTGATGAAATTCCATCATTGACACATAGACCGCAGGAAGCAGCAATCCCAGAACCAAAGCGCAATATCGGAGAATACGCACCCAAGATGCCGAGATATAGTCCCTCGCCAAATCCTCCGGACTATCCATCAAGTATCCGATATCCACCGGTGCCAGGTATCCAAGAGGAAGCCCATCCACAAATAAGCCCACCCTGCCTCGCAGCAGACCATTACAAAAGCGATCCGTCCGTTCCGTATACTGCAGCATCGGAAAGGCGGTTCTACGGGAACCGGTAATATATTCCTCCACGGAGGCAGGATTCACCAGACCATCCACATCGATTTTGGACAGTCGCTGTTTCATTCGACGGACAAATTCCGGATTTGTGATCCCATCGATCCAAACCACGGTCACATTGGTCAAACTTCTGCGTCCTACGGTAGTTTCATACAGACGCAGGTCCGGGGTACGCAGATGGCGACGAAGGAGGGATGTATTGGTTCTGACGGTTTCGACAAAAGCATCCTTCGGCCCTTTTGTGGTATGCTCCAGCTCAGGACCGGACATTCCTCTCTTTTCCCCGGTCTTTACTTCGTAAGCAATGCCGCCCACACCGGAAAACAGCACCACGCAGAAACCGTTCACCAGAAAAGAGGCGGCATCGTCCAGCGTTTTGCAAGGCTTTGCTACTACATTATATATACTGCCGCTCAGCGCCTTTTCATAAAGCGCTGTCAAAGAAGGGGCCGAAAGATGCTCTGTAATGGGTTTTAACACATATTCCGACGCATCCGCACCGGAAATGAGGCCATCAATGGCATAGGCATACAAGGTAAATTCGCCGCAGGCAAGCCGGCGGGCAATGAAATCAGCCGCGCCCGAGAAGATGCTGCGGATACGCTCATCGGTCAATTCACCGGGATACATCACATTTTCCAAGTCACTCACCTCAAATCTAGTGTAACCCTCCGCTGCAGGATTATCCAAAAAAGATACCCTCCGCAACGCAGTGCGGAGGGTTGATCTCTTACATTATATTATTTCAGCTCCCAGAGCTTGATCTGGCTTGCTTTTTCATAAAGACGGAGATAACTATCATAGCGAGTGGGTTCCAGTTCCCCTGCATCCAGTGCCGCGCGGACAGCGCAGCCGGGTTCTTTGCGATGGGTGCAATCACGGAACTGACAGCAGCCCACATAGGATGCAAAATCCGGGAAGGCAAACTGAAGATTCTCTTTGAGGATCACATCCATCTGATCCGTATCAAAAGAAGAGAAACCGGGAGTATCGGCTACGAAAGTATCTTCGGCGAGTTTATACAGTTCCACATGGCGGGTAGTATGGCGGCCACGGCCCAGCTTTTCAGATCCCTCACCGGTGGCAAGACCAAGTTCCGGACAGAGGCGATTGAGCACACTGCTCTTACCCACACCGGAATTTCCGGTGAAGGCAGCCACTTTTCCCTTCAGCATATCCCGCAGGGCTTCCACGCCCTCACCGGTTTCGGCACTGGTTTGGAAAACGGAGAATCCGGCATTGCGGTAGATTTTGGTCAGATCCAAGCCGGGGTCTAAATCGCATTTATTCACGCAGATACAGACCTCCACACCTGGGTCACCGGCAATGGCCGCCACCCGGTCAATGAGGAAGGGTTCTGTCACCGGATTGACATTGGCCGCAAAGACCACCAGAACATCCACATTGGCCATTGCAGGGCGGACAAAGCAATTTTTGCGGGGCCGGATATGCTCCACCATGCCCTTACCATGCTCCACGGTGATTTCCACCATGTCACCGGTCAGAGGTGTTTGGCTACCGCGGCGCAGGTGTCCCCTACCCCGGCAGGTGATTAATCCCTCGGGTGTTTGCACATCATAAAAGCCGCTGAGGGAACGAATGATGCGGCCTGTTTTTCTCTCATTTTGCTGCATAGGCATCAAAATCCACCATCACAGAATAATATAGTTCGCCATTGATATAAATCTGGCAGGTCTGCTTACCATTTCCCGTCAAGGTAAAGCTGGCGGTGGCGCGATAAGGCTCCATCCGCTGCTCCGTCACCACCGGGCGACCATCGAGCATAATGGTGAGGTAGTAGCTTTCCGTGAAAAAAGGCATATCAAAGGTGCAATTCATGCTCACCGTACCCGCTGCGCACACCAAGGTCAAGGGCATATTGACATCCACTTGGGTTTGGGGCGCCACGGACTGGCCAATCACCGTACCGGAGGGCAACCAGCTTTCCTGCTCCACCCACTGCACATCGGTAAACCCCTGCAGGGACAAAACTGCTTCTGCCTCCTGCCGGGTCATATTGACTAAGTTCTTCATCTCCACCAAAACCACGCTCTGGGTGGAAGATGTGGTCTGCCCCCCCTGGTACGCAGTCGCGGGGCAGGTATCCGCACCAAGGGTGGTTGCCAGGATTTCCTGTCGGTTTTGTGTGGGCTGGGGCAGCTGGGTGGGCATTTGCTGCTGCATCACTTGCTCGCCACGCTCCGGTGTGGAGGCAACAGCGGCATCATTCTCAGTCAGCAGGATCATAAAAATAATAATGGCAAGAATGGCCACCAAAGAACAGATCACCACCGCAATGGTGGTCATGCGGCCTCTGACGGAATTATCCTCGTCATAATCGTTGTCATCCACCGGTTCCTTTTTCGGCGGTGTATGCCAACGCACCTCTTTCCGGGCAGGAAGGGAAGGTTCTTCCAATGCGTCCTCCTTCGCGTCATTGTTCTGCAGCGCAGGGCGCAAATACAGTTCGGAACGACGCTCCATCTGGGGAGATTGTGGCATAGTCATAAAGGTGACATTGGGATTATTGCGGAACTCTTCCAAATCCTGCAGCATGGCAGTAGCGTTGATATAGCGGTCCGGCAGATCATGGGCCATGGCCTTCATGATGATCTGCTCCAACCCCTTCGGGACGCTGGGCGCGATGGTGGAAGGCAAGGGTGCGCCACCATTGATATGTTGGATGGCTACCGCCACCGGAGATTCCCCGTCAAAGGGTGTCCTGCCGGTGATCATATCAAACATGACCACACCAAGGGAATACAGATCCGAGCGGTTATCCACCCGGCTGCCCTTGGCCTGCTCAGGAGATATGTAATGCACGGAGCCAATGGCTTCCTTGGTCATGGTATTGTCACTTTCCATCAAACGGGCAATACCAAAATCGGCCACTTTTACCGCGCCGTTTTTAAGAACCATCACATTATGAGGCTTGATATCACGGTGCACCAAACCTCTGCTATGGGCATGCTCCAAAGCCTTGGCAATATTCATTGCAAAATGAAGGGTCTGCTTCCAGTTCAAGCGTCCCTTCTGTTCCAAATACTGCTTGAGGGTAATGCCGTCAATCAGTTCCATGACGATGTAGTCCTTCTCCTCATTGCTGGACACATCGTAGACCGACACAATATTCGGGTGACTGAGCATGGCAACCGCACGGCTCTCATCATGAAAGTGACGACGGAAGTCCTCATCTTCCATGTTCTCATCTTTAAGGATCTTAATGGCTACCAAACGGTTGAGCCGATGGCAGCGCGCTTTATATACAACAGCCATACCGCCGGCACCGATGATCTCCAAGATCTCGTATCGGTTATCCAGCAACTGTCCAATATACCTATCCATAAATGATTCTACTCCTTTCCCCTAACATCACACCCGCAGTAAAACGCAAGTCACATTATCGGGTGCGCCTCGGTTCAAGGCGATATCCAACAGCCGTTTGCAGCATTCTTCCCGCTGCTCGCCATAGACAACCTCAAAAAGAATTTCCTGCTCATCCACCAGATTGGAAAGGCCATCGGTGCAAAGCAGAAGGCAATCCTCACGCTCCAGCATCAGGTGGAACAGATCGCATTCCACGGCCGGATCCGTGCCGATGGCACGGGTGATGAGGTTTTTACCGGGATAGACCTTCGCCTCCTCCGGTGTCAGGTCACCGCGATCAACCATCATTTGCACGATGGAATGGTCTTGGGTCACCACACGAATACCTTCTGCAGACACATGGTATGCACGACTGTCGCCCACATTCACAATGGTGGCAGTTTTCCCATCTACCAGCGCAGCCACCAGGGTGGTGCCCATGCCAGCAAAGTCTACAAACTGCGCCGCTTGATCATACACCGCAAAATTCACCAATTTGACGGCACTGCGCAGCATATGATCCACATCTTCCTGGCTCATGCCATTTTTCCAGGATGCGCGGATTTCCTGCATGAACACTTCCACCGCCAGAGCGCTGGCTACATTACCGGATTTTGCGCCACCCATGCCGTCACATACGACGCACAGGGTGCAATTCTCATCCAATTGTTCAACGGAACACGCATCCTGATTCTGGGGGCGGACACAGCCCGGATCCGTGATGGACCAAGTTTGCATGATGGATGATTCCCCTTTCAGCATTGTTTGATTTCCTTGGCATGCTTTCTGCGGAGCTGTCCGCAGGAGGCATCAATATCACCGCCCAAGGTGCGGCGGACGGTGGCTGTAACACCACCGGACTCCAGAATCTGCTGGAAGCGAGCCACTGCCTTTTTGCTGCTGGGTTTCAGCGGGCTCTCCTCCACATGGTTCAGCGGAATCAAATTTACATGGGCGCCAAGTCCCTTCAACAGTCGAAGTAGTTCTTTTGCATCCTCCTGGGAGTCATTCATGCCATCGATCATGGCATACTCAAAATGGATGCGACGGCCCGTTGCGTCATAGTAGCGACGGCAGGCGGCGATCAACTCCTCAATGGGATAAGCCTTATTCACCGGCATCACACGGCTACGCTTTTCATTGTTGGGGCCGTGAAGGGAGATGGCCAAGCTGATCTGAAGTTTCCGCTTCGCCAGTTCATCGATCTTGGGCACCAGACCGCAGGTGGAAAGGCTGATATGACGCATGGAGATATTCATGCCATCTTCACTGTTGACCAGTTCCAAAAAGCGCATCACATTATCAAAATTATCCAGCGGTTCGCCAATGCCCATGAGCACAATATGGGACACCGGCAGGCCGGAATCAATTTGGGTGAAAAGCACCTGATCCAGCATCTCATGAGGTTCCAAACGGCGCACAAGACCGCCCAAGGTGGATGCGCAGAAAGCGCAGCCCATAAGGCAGCCCACCTCAGTGGAAATACAGACTGTATTACCGTAGTGATAGCGCATGAGAACCGTTTCCACACAGTTGCCATCGGCCAGCTGCCATAGATACTTGATGGTGCCATCCAGCTTGGATTCCTGCTTACGCACCACCTTGGGCGCAAACAAGGGATACTCCTGCTGAAGCTGCTGCCGCAGGGACTGGGGAATATTGGTCATTTCATCATAGCTGCGCACACCTTTGTGGAGCCAGGAATATACCTGTTTTGCCCGGAAAGAAGGCAGACCCATTTGCTTCAATCGATCCGTCATCTCCGGCAGCGTCATGGATTTTAAGTGCATGATTTCCTCCGCAGTCTTGCAATGAAAAAGCCGTCCGTATCATACTGACCGGGCACCAGCTCCAACATACCGGAAGTATTTTCCGGGAAAGCAGGCGGCAGGGTCAGCGGTTCAAGGGTGTAATCGGGGTGGTTCTGCAAGAAAGCCTCCACCACACCCTCATTTTCATTCCGCACCAAGGTGCAGGTAGAATACAGCAGAACTCCGCCGGGACGAACATAGCGGGCCTGATTTTCCAGAATCCGCAACTGAAGTTCGGGCAGCTGCTGCATTTGTTTCATATCTTTATAGCGGATATCCGGCTTCTTGCGAATAATGCCATAACCGGAGCAAGGCACATCGCAAATCACCGCATCCATATTATTTTCCCATGCAGGCACAAACTCCGTAGCGTCCAGCTGACGAACGGTCAAGTGTTCGATACCCAAACGCGCTGCACCGGCAGCAATCAGCTGGGTTTTATGTCCATAGATATCGCAGGAAGTGATCTCTCCCCTGCCCTGCATGGCAATAGCCGCTGCGAAACTTTTACCGCCAGGGGCAGCGCAGCAGTCCAGAACTTTCCAATCCCGGTCAGCAGGCAGCATGGCGCACAGCACGCTCAACTTTGCCGCAGCGTCCTGCACATAGAAAAGACCCTGACGGAAAGAAGGCAGCTGCTCCAGATTTCCGGTACCGGAAAGGATCAGACAATTTTCCAGCCAGCCATGGGGACGAACTGTAACCCCCTCCTGCTCCAGTTGCAGATACAGCGCCGCCGGGGTGGTTTTGAGGGTGTTGACCTGCACCACTGTGTCCGGCACTTGATTATTGGCCTTCAGCATGGGCTCGATTCGTTCCTTGCCCACATAGCTTTTCAGCATATCGATCAGCGCCTGGGGATGGCTGTATTTTTCCTGCCAAGCGGTAGGCTCCTGGAGTTTTTCAGTTGCAGCCTTTCTCAGAACGGCATTTACAAGGCCGGGGGCAAAATGCTGCTTCTTACAATATTTCTTTGCCAGATCCACCGACTCATTGACCGCGGCAGACTGGGGCACTTTATCCATCTCGTACATCTGGTACAAGCCCAGATGGAGAATGTCACGAATCACCGGATGCAGATCCTTCACCTTTCCGGTGAGCAGCTGCTGCAGGTAAAAGTCCAGACGATAGCGGTTCTGCAGCACACCATAACACAAACGGGTGGCCAAAGCCGCATCCCGCTTGTCCAGCCGATCACGGCTGATAAAATTTTTAAGCAGGCTGTTGGACCAGCCGCCTTCCTGACGGCTGGCAATGAGCACATTCAGTGCCGTTTCCCGTGCGCCCATAGTCAAACCTCCAACGGGTGTCCCCGGAAATAATCGGGAGCAGCCATACGCTTGCCGCCTTCTGCCTGCAACGCACGGATTTCC
>JAGCMI010000168.1 GCA_017646545.1 Oscillospiraceae bacterium
TACGACGGCCGTACCCACACCCTGGAGGAAGTGGGTCAGATCTTCGGCGTTACCCGTGAGCGTATCCGCCAGATCGAGAACAAGGCCATCCGCAAGCTGCGTCACCCCAGCCGTGCCAAGAAGATCAAGGATTTCTACTGCTAATCATCAACACGGTGTAAACCGAAATTTAGCAAACAAAAAAGCAAGGGCGCCGAAATCGGCGCCCTTTTCATTTTACTTTTTCATGTGTGCCTTCACAATGGCCAGCACTTCCTCGGGAGTGTCAATGGGGCTGGCGATCAGCTTCTTGGGGCAGACTGCAGAGCACAGACCGCAGGAGGTGCAGATGGAATAATCGATGATGGCCAGATTATTCTCGATCTTAATAGCATCGTGGGGGCAGATCTTCACGCAGATGCCGCAGCCAATGCAGCCCTGGGTGCAGCCACGGACGGTGACAGCGCCCTTTGCATGGGATGCGCAGGCGATGACGGTATGCTTGTCATAATCCACGGGGACGATCAGGTTTCTGGGGCAGGCAGTGGCGCAGGCCATGCAGCCCTTGCACCGTTCCGTATCCACCTTGGCAACGCCGTCGACAATGTGCAGCGCATCATACTTACAAGCCTTGACACAGTTGCCGAAACCCAGACAGCCGAATTTGCAGGCCAGAGGACCGTTACCGCCCACCTTGGAAGCAGCCAGACAGTCGCTGAAGCCTTCGTACTCGCCCTTCAGCTTGGCGCCCGTTTCCTTACCGTCGGCATCGACGCCGCGGTAACCGGAGCAGCGCACCAGCGCCACCTTACGGGCCACATCGCTGACCTTGACGCCCATGATTTCGCCCATGGCCTGGGCACACTCTGTGCCGCCGGAGGCGCACAGACCAATGGCAGCCTCGCCTTTGAGGACAGCCTCGGCATAGCCACCGCAGCCGGCATAGCCGCAGCCGCCGCAGTTGGCGCCGGGCAGGCACTCATTGAGTTTCTCCAGACGGGGATCGGTCTCCACATAGAAAACCTTGGAAGCGGCGGACAGCACCAGACCGAAAACCAGGCCCAGACCGCCCAAAATGCCAATCGCAATCAAAATATCCATATTTCGCCCTCCTTAGAAGATCTTCAGACCGGAGAAGCCCATGAACGCCAGTGCCAAGAGGCCCGCGGAGATCAGCGTAATGGGGAAACCCTTAAAAGCCTGAGGGCAATCGGTCTTATCCACGCGCTCACGCATGGATGCAAACAGCACGATGGCCAGGGTAAAGCCCAGACCGCCGGCTGCGCCATTGATGACGCTCTGCAGGAAATCATAGCCTTCCTGCACATTCACCAGTGCCACGCCCAGAACGGCGCAGTTGGTGGTGATCAGAGGCAGGAACACGCCCAATGCCTTATACAGCGCAGGCACGCTCTTCTTCAGGAACATTTCCACCACCTGCACGATGGAGGCGATGACCAGAATGAAGGCCACGGTCTGCATATATTCAGCCTGCAGCGCCACCAGCGCCAGATTTACTGCCCAGCAGGCAGCGGAGGCCAGCGCCATAACGAAGGTAACGGCCATGCCCATGCCCAGAGCAGTATCGATCTTTTTGGAAACGCCCATGAAGGGGCAAATGCCATAGAACTTCACCAGAATGTAGTTTTCCGTCAGCACAGCGCTGAGCAGAATACCCAGAAGAGCCTGAATGTAACCTTCACCCATTATTTAGAGCCCTCCTTCTTCTTATTTTCCACCTTGCGCAGCAGCCACTGGAAACCGGCCACCACAAAGCCCATGGTCAGGAAGCCGCCCACGGGCATGATCATCTGCAATGCAGCGAAATCTGCCGGGAAAATCTGGATACCGGCACCGTTTTCGCCCAGCAGGCCGCCACCGAAGGTGCCGCTGCCCAGCAGCTCACGGATGACACACATCACCACCAGCGCCACGGTATAGCCGATGCCCTGGCACAGACCGTCCACAGCGGAAGCCAGCACACCATTCTTAGAGGCAAATGCTTCTGCACGGCCCAAAATGACACAGTTAACAACGATCAAGGGGATGAACACGCCCAGACTCTCTGCCAGATCCGGCAAAAATGCCTGCAGCAGCAGATCCACCATGGTAACAAAACCTGCAATGATGACGATGTAAGCCGCAATACGGATCTGGGAAGGAATCACCTTCCGCAGAGCGGAAATCAGCACATTGGAGCAAATAAGGATAATGGTAACTGCTGCACCCATACCCAAGCCGTTAAAGAGGCTGGTGGTAATGGCCAAAGTGGAGCACATACCCAAAAGCTGGGCCAGAACCGGGTTCTTGGTCAGCAGGCCTTCTTTCAATTGTTTCTTAAAATCCATATCCTGCCCTCCTTAACCCAATTTTTTCACACATTCCAGCGCGGCATTGACACCGTCAACGATGGCCTGAGAACTGATGGTGGCACCGGAGATGGCGCTGATCTGGTTCTCACCGTCGCCAATGGTAATACCGGACACCAAACCTGCAAACTGATCGCGGAAGGAAACACCCTTATCGGTGTTGGCCGCTGCCACAGCGCCCAGACCGGGGGTCTCAGCGTGGGAGATGACGGAGATGCCCAGCACCTGGCCCTCAGCGCTGACGCCCACCATCATGGTGATGGCGCCGCCGAAGCCATTGGGTGCAACCTCCACGGCATAACCGGATTCGCCCTTATAGACCTTACGCACCGTACCGGTGGCATCGGTGAAGGAAACTTCCGTCACATCGGTCACACCGGGCAGAACCTGCTGCAATGCTGCGGTGGTCTTGGCTGCCTTGTTGGCAGCAATCTGATCCTTGGTGATGGTATTGACACCGGCCAGCGCCAGCGCCACCACAGCGCAGATGGCCAGCAGTGTCACCGTCAGGCGCAGGATGTACATCAAAGTGCTTTCCTTTTTCATCCCTTGGCCACCTCCTTCACCTTTTTGGGTGCGCCGAACTTCTTGGGACGGCCAATGCGATCCAGAAGCACCACGCAGCAGTTCATAATCAAAATAGCATAAGAAACGCCTTCGGGATAACCGCCGAAATAGCGGATGACCACGGTCAGCACACCGCAGCCGATGCCGTAAACCACCTGACCCATCTTGGTGACGGGAGAGGTGACATAGTCAGTAGCCATGAAGATGGCGCCCAGCATCAGACCGCCGCCACAGATCTGGTAAACCATCCAGTCAAGGCGCTCATTGCCCTGGGGGAAGAGGAAAGTCAGCACAGCAACGGTGCCGATGAAACTCAGAGGAATGCGGACAGTGATGATCTTGCGCACCAGCAGGTACACAAAACCAATCAGCAGCAGAACGGCAGAGGTTTCACCCAGGCAGCCGCCAATATTGCCCATGAACATACTCAGCGCGCTGACGCCCTCCGGCAGTACGCCCTGATGCATAAAGGACATGGGGGTAGCGGCAGTCATGCCGTCCAGCGCCTCCATGCTGGTGTCGCCCAGAATGGGGGTGTTGCCAAAGCCAACCTTTACCCAAGTGGACATCAGCAGCGCCCAGCTCATCATAAAGGCGCGGCCTGCCAGCGCAGGATTGACGATGTTACGACCCACACCGCCAAAGAGCATCTTCACCACGATGATGGCAAAGAATGCGCCAATGATAATGGTCCAATACGGAATGGTAACCGGGCAGACAAAGGCCAGCAGCATACCGGTAACCACAGCGGACAAATCGTAAACCTTGCAATTGGTCTTGGTCAGCTTGCAGTAGCCCCACTCGAAGAGCACGCAGGCGGCCACGCTGACCAGCGTCACCATCAGCGCCCGCAGACCGAAGAAGTACACGGAACCAATGAGGGCAGGCAGCAGCGCGATGACCACATCACGCATGATGGTACGGGTGGTGACGGGAGAATGTACATGGGGAGAGCTAGAAATCGTCAGCTCATAAAAGTATTTCATCTGTGCCATAAAACGACCTCCACCTCCTTATTTCTTGGCAGCGGCATCACGGATGCGCTGCTTGGCGGCGCGGAATGCCAGCACCAGGGGCACAGAGGCCGGGCAGGTGTAGGCACAGCAGCCGCATTCGATACAGTCGAGCATATGCACCGACTTCATCTCTTCCGGATCACTGGTATAAGTGGACTTATACATCAGAACGGGCATCAGACCCATGGGGCAGGCATCGATGCACTTACCGCAGCGGATGCAGCGGGACTGTACCACCGCATACTTATTCTTAATACCCAAAATGGTGACAGCATTACTGCCCTTGATGACGGGGACAGCCAAATCGTACTGCGCTGCGCCCATCATAGGACCACCGGAAAGCACCTTATAGGGGTTCTCTCTGGTGCCGACAGCTTCCAGCAGTTCGTTGAAGCTGACGCCAATGGGCACCATCAGGTTCTTGGGCTCCATGCAGATATCACCGGAAACGGTGACGATACGGCGAATCAGGGGCATGCCCAGATACACGGCATCATGGATGGCCTTGCAGGTAGCAGAGTTAAACACCGCGCAACCCACAGCGGCAGGCAGACCGCCGGAGGGCACTTCCTTACCGGTGACGGCATAGATCAGCTGCTTTTCTGCGCCCTGGGGATACTTGGCAGGCAGAATATCCAGCACAATGCCTTCCTTGGGATCCAACTTAGCCTTCAGCGCCTTGGCAGCGGCAGGCTTATTGTCTTCCATGGCGATATGGGCCTTGTTCAAGCCCAAAATCTTCATAACGATCTTAAGACCAGAGATCATCTCCGCCGGATACTCCTGGCACAGACGGTCGTCGGCCACGATGAAGGGCTCACACTCGGACACATTGACGATGATGGTGTCCACCTTGCCCAAACCGGAGGACAGCTTCACATGGGTGGGGAAGGTTGCGCCGCCCATACCCACGATGCCGGCTTCACGGATGATGTTCATCAGTTCTTCCGCTGTGAGTTTCTCCACTTCTTCCTGAGTACGGGGCTGAATATCCTCACAGAGAGTGTCCAGATGGTCGTTCTCGATAACAACGCTCATCACCATGGTGCCGCTGGTGTGGGGACGGGGCTCCACTGCCTTGACCTTACCGGATACCGATGCATGCACCGGAACACACAAACCCTGATTGTCGCCGATCTTCTGACCCATGGTAACCACATCGCCCTTTTTCACCAAAGGCTTACAAGGGGCGCCGATGTGCTGCGCCATGGGGATCACCAGAATATCCGGTTCCGGGAAGTCCTGAACCTGCCGGTCGCAGGCATACCGCTTATTCTCCTTGGGGTGGATGCCGCCAAAGAAAGAAAATGCCATTTCCATCACCTCTTCATAGTTTTAACCCAGCCGATACTGGGGCATATTATGGTTCTATTATAATTAGGCAAGGCGGATTTGTCCATATCCCCCGCACAAAAAATGAAAAAAGTATGTTTTTATCGATAAAAAAGCCAATAAAAAAATCACCCTTTCAGGTGATTTATACAAAACTTATCCAGCTGAGTATCTATTTACCACAAAAAGAAAACTAGCCCTTGATCACCTTTGTCTTTCGACATTTCCCGGTAATCAAGGGCTAGTTTTCTTCACTCTTGGTATCTAACATCATTGGTTAACCTCTCTTTCTGCTATCTGGTGGCTTCCTTTTTCTACTTCCGATCTGACCACTACATTCTATCTTCTTTTTCTTTTTCATATCTCAAAAGTGAGATGGCTTTGATGTGGGTCTTTCT
This sequence comes from Oscillospiraceae bacterium, assembly GCA_017646545.1. GTDB lineage: Bacteria > Bacillota > Clostridia > Oscillospirales > Oscillospiraceae > Faecousia. The sequence goes on from JAGCMI010000168.1 coordinate 5,662, forward strand.
TCTGTTTCTAAGGTTACGGCCACGGGATCCAAGTTTTTGATGTGTTGTTTTTCTTACTTCTGAATCATCTTTTGACTATTCTTCGTACTGCTAAAACAACTGTTTTACATCTTTTGCTTGGAACTTAGGTGTACATCGGGTATCATCCTTTCACAAAAAGTACACGTTTCGTTTCGTCTTTCTGTTTGAGGGGTTTCTCCCTCTGTGTCTATAATATAGCACAGGGTATGACCCTTTTCAATCCGCAATGTTCTACATAATTTTCAGTTTATCTTTGTGCAGAATACAAATTTCCTCCTACTGCGGACACGCGGGTCTTGACGGGCGGAAAAATCTTTGATATGATGATTGTGTTGGGCGCGTTCTACGAACGCGCCCATTTTATGTTCTTAATTATTCTTCTTTGGGCTTGCGTTTTTTATAAGCAAGCACAAAAAACACCACGGCCAAACCCCAATAGATCACATTGAAATTCAGCACGCCCAGCACCAGCCAAATGGTGGCCGCCAGAGCATAGAGCGCAGCGGGTAAATTTGTCATTTCTCTTCCCTCCACACCGGTGCCGGAGAGTTGGCATATTTTTTTCTGAAAATCTTCCGCCGGAACAGATACACAGAATACCCCACCCACAGCAGGAAGAAAATTCCACAGGCAATGCAGGCATTTTGCAGAGAACCGGCTGCAAAGCTCAGCAAGAACAGCAGCGGTGCCACCATCACCATGGCGGGGAAAGTGGAGAGAATGTACAAACTTGCGGTGGGGGTCTTGAGGGCGGGGTCGATCTCCTTCATCAGGATCATACCGTTGGAAGCAGTACCGGTCATCGTACCAAAACTCATGAGGAAGAACTCATGGTCAAAGCCCTTGAAGCAGGCCTTGGACACCCGACGGATGTAGAAATAGGTGACGATGGTACCCACCAGACTCAGCACCACAATGGGCAGGATATAGTTCTTGATATCATTGATCTCAATGGCTGCCACACCGGCCACGATCATCAGATCGAAGGCAAAACCGGAGATGCGGTCCATCTGATAATTATTGATGTAGACCCGGTGCATGAACTGCTTCTTCTGCAGCAGCTTCACCACAAATTTCACCAGCATGGCGCCCAGCGCAGCCCACAGAAAGTTAAAGCCCCAAGCGATGGAATTGGTGAAATCGGACAGCACACCCAGCAGGCACATAATGCCAAAGGCGATGGCATAGGTCACCGCCACAAAACCCATCTGAATGGTAAATTTATCCACAGATTCATTATCCGGGATCTCGTTTTCACCGGCATAGGTTTCCATATCCACAGCGCTGATGCCTTCACGGATCTTCAGGTGGCCGTTTCTGCGGTTGATATTGATGTGTAACACACCAAAGACGGATGCCACCACAAAGCCGATGGAGGCCAGCGACAGACCGAAACTGCCGTTGCCGTTAAACTGGGCGGCAGGGGTATTGGTAAAATTCACATCCCAGGTCAGAGCATTACCGGGTCCCTGGCCAAAGCCCAGGGGCAGGATCAATCCGCTGACATAGGAGATCACCTTTTCGGAATTGCGGGTCAGCAAAAACAGCCCAATGGTGATGGCCAGACCCACAAAGGCCTGCAGCATATAACAGCCGCCCTGCAGGGCGCCAAATTCCAGAATTTGGCTTTTGTTGGTTTTCATGGTGGTCTTTTCCGTTTTCAGACCCATGGCTGCAAAACCCAGCGCCAGACAGTGATAGGTGAGCATCTCAAGAGTTTGTGTTCCGTCTCCACCGAAGAGAGCGGCATCATAAAGAAGCTTTCCTGTGATAAGGCGATAGATCCATGCTATGATAAGCAGCAGGATACCGCCCAGGACGGAAGTAGGGATCAGGGATGCTTGGAGGGGTTTAATGGTTTTCTTCAGCATATTTGCCCCAAGCAGGGCGGCTAAGAGGGAGGCAACGACATTCAGTGTGCCCCACACACTATAGTCCCAAAAATTCTCCATTGGGATTTCCTCCTGTAACATTTTTGTAGCGATAGTAGAAGTTCACGTACTTCAGTGCATTGAAACGCTTGTCGGA
>JAGCMI010000169.1 GCA_017646545.1 Oscillospiraceae bacterium
CGGGGCAAGAAGGGCGAGCATAAGAAAGTCTTCGAGGATGCGAAAAAGTCCGGTTTCGCCCGTGTCCGGGTGGATGGGATTCTCTATGATCTGACAGAAGAGATCAAGTGCGAAAAGAACAAGAAGCACAACATCGAACTGGTGGTGGATCGCTTGGTGCTGAAAGAGGGCCTGCGCCGCCGTCTGACCGACTCCATTGAAACCGCCTGCGTTCATTCCGGTGGTCTTGTGACCATTCAGCTGCCCGGCAGCGAAGAGGAGATGACCTTCTCCCAGAATTATGCCTGCGATGATTGCGGCATCAGCCTGACGGAGTTGGAGCCTCGGATGTTCTCCTTCAATAATCCCAGCGGTGCCTGCCCCAGCTGTACCGGTCTGGGCTTCCAGTTGATTGCGGATGCGGATCTGGTGATCCCGGATAAGGATAAGTCCATTTTTGATGGCGCCATTCAGGCCAATGGCTGGCAGAGCGCCCGAACGGACAGTATTTTCCGGATGTATTTTGAAGCCTTGGCGCAAAAATACCATTTCTCCCTCACCGCCCCGGTCAAGACCCTCTCTCCCGAAGCCATGGACATCATTCTCAATGGCACAAGAGGGGAAAAACTTCGCATGACCTATAACCGGGGCAACGGCATGGGTGTTCTGGAACAGCCTTGGGAGGGTATCCTCAACAATATCTCCCGCCGCTATCGGGAAACCCAGTCCGATTCCGCCCGGAAAGAGCTGGAGGAATGTATGTCCAGCGCGCCCTGTCCCCATTGTCATGGCGACCGCCTTTCTGATATTGCCCGCGCGGTGACGGTTGGCGGTATTGGCATTATGGATTTCTGCCGTATGAGTGTGCGTGATGGGCTGAAATTCCTCGATGAGCTGAATTTGCAGGGCAACATGGCCTTAGTGGCAGAGCAGATCGTCCGGGAGATCAAATCCCGTCTGCAGTTTTTGGAGGATGTGGGTCTTAGCTATCTGACCCTTTCCCGGGCAGCCGGCACGCTTTCCGGCGGTGAGAGCCAGAGAATTCGTCTGGCCACCCAGATTGGCTCCAGCCTGATGGGTGTGCTGTATATTCTGGATGAACCTTCCATCGGTCTGCACCAGCGGGATAATGAAAAGCTTTTGGGTACGCTGAAACACCTGCGTGACATTGGCAATACCCTCATCGTGGTGGAGCATGACGAGGATACCATGCGTGCAGCGGACTTCATCGTGGATGTGGGTCCCGGTGCCGGCAGCCATGGTGGCCAGATCGTAGCCGCAGGCTCCCTGCAGGATATTTTGGATAATGAGAATTCCATTACCGGTCAGTATCTGTCCGGTGTGAAGAAAATTCCCGTTCCTTCCCGCCGCAGAGCAGGCAATGGGCAAGTGTTGTCCGTGCGTGGCGCAGCGGAAAATAATCTGAAAAATGTGGATGTGGACATCCCCTTGGGAACGCTGACCTGCGTCACCGGTGTCAGCGGCTCCGGTAAATCCAGTTTGGTGGGAGAAGTGCTGAACAAGACCCTGCTCAACAAGCTGAACCATGCCCGCACCCGTCCCGGTGCTTGCCGCTGTGTGGAAGGCTTGCAGCATTTGGACAAGGTCATCGACATTGACCAAAGCCCCATTGGCCGCACCCCCCGCAGTAATCCCGCCACCTATACCGGTATCTTTAACGATATCCGTGATCTGTTCGCCTCCACCGCCGATGCGAAAATGCGTGGCTACGGGCCGGGTCGTTTTTCCTTCAATGTCAAGGGCGGCCGATGCGAAGCCTGCAGCGGTGACGGCTTGGTCAAGATTGAAATGCACTTCCTGGCGGATGTGTATGTGCCCTGCGAAGTCTGTAAGGGCGCCCGATACAACCGGGAAACCCTGGAAGTGCTCTATAAAGGTAAAAATATTTCCCAAGTGCTGGATATGACGGCAGAGGAAGCCATGGAGTTCTTTGAGAACCTGCCCAAGATCCACCGGAAAGCCCAGACCCTTGTGGAAGTGGGACTTGGCTATGTGAAGCTGGGTCAATCCAGTACCACCCTTTCCGGCGGTGAAGCCCAGCGTGTCAAGCTGGCGACGGAATTGGCCAGAGTTTCCACAGGCCGCACCATTTATGTTCTGGACGAGCCCACCACGGGTTTGCATGCAGCAGATGTGCATAAGCTGATCGAAGTGCTACAGACTTTGGTGGAGGCAGGCAATACGGTGCTGGTCATCGAGCATAATCTGGATGTGATCAAAACCGCCGACCATATCATTGACCTTGGCCCTGAAGGCGGCGATGGCGGTGGCTATGTGGTGGCATCCGGTACACCGGAGCAGGTGGCCACGGTGGAAGAAAGCCATACCGGCCGCTACCTGAAACCCTATTTGGAGTAAAAAAAGCACCCGGTTCAACCGAACCGGGTGACGATTAATCCATATTTTCGGGAAGATACATCCGTGCCGGCAGAATATCTGCCAGTTCCTGCAATCCATGATCCCGTTCGCCTGCATAGTCCATCTGTAAGACGGGAGAGCGCAGGGGGATGTTGCTGCTCTTTCGCAGTTCCATGGTCATAGTGACCCGGGTACCCCAGTCTTGGGGATGGTCAATGAGCACTGTACCTCCGTGGGCGGTAGCCACGGAACGAACCAGCGCCATGCCCAGACCGATGCCGTCCGACCCGTCAGTGATGGAGGGCGTACGCAGATACCGATCAAAAATGCTGCTCTTGACACCGGGGGTAATACCGCAGCCTTGGTCCGCTACGGAAAGATACAGCCGCCCACGGCAGGTCAGATTTACCTGGATGATGCCATCCACCGGGGAGTGCTTTGCGGCATTGGAAATAAGGTTGTATACGGCCCGCTCCAATTTTGCGGGGTCAGCCAAGGTGTAGATGGGCAGGTTGGGCAGCTCGTAGCGCAGATGGATCTGCGCTTCGCTCAGTTGCGCAGCGGTCTTTTCCAGCAACTCTTCCAGAAAACTGCAGATTTCCACATATTCCATCCGGCTGAAGCCGGTTTGCGCGTACAAGACCGCATCGGACATATTGCTGACGATTCGCAGCATCTGGTAGATCCGTCGGTTGAATTGGGCGATTTGTAGCGGATCTGCGGAAGCGTGGGGCAGCACTTGCTCTGCTGCAGCGATCATACCGGTCAGCGGTTCCCGCAATTCCTTGGCAGCCAAGGAGAGGGATTGCAGTTCCCGCTTCTCAGAGGGTTGCTCCAGAATAAAAAGGTGGGCCCCGTCAGCAGCAATCACATTGGCACCCAACTGCTGTGTTCCAATGTTTAGGGTCAGGTATAGACATCCATCCCGGAAGGCTTCGTATTCCGCCTTACCGGTGGCCAACATGGGCATAATATCCTGCCCTTGGCTCAGCAGAAAAGGGGCAGCTGCAGCATTGATCTTTGTGATCTTCCCCTCAGACACACAGAAGGCGGGGCGGAGCAACAGCTCCAGCATGGGGATATGATTTTGCTTTTCCATGTTCCACCTCCTCTGGTCTAGGATGCGCAAAAATAAAGAAATTACCGCAGGCATTTTCGACAAAATTCGCCTGTATCTCTATTCTAATCAAATCAGAAGAAAAACGCAAGAGAAATCCATGGAAAGTGGTGAAATAATGTCAATTCATGATGGACATCGGCAGC
>JAGCMI010000018.1 GCA_017646545.1 Oscillospiraceae bacterium
ATTGCTGAGCTTGGTATCATTGTGCGTTACCCGCAGAGGCAGTTCGCCGGACTCCAGCATCCGCTGCAAGGACCCAGCCCGCTGCTCCATGGATAATAAATATCCAATTTCTTCCGAAACTTCCGTTACCCGACCTGCGGGATCAGTACGAATGGAATCGTGCAGCTGCTGAAAACGCGCCACAGTGTTATGGAAGTTGGGGATGGTTTCGTGCAGCGTATGGGCAGGGAACTGGGCCAGAAGGGTCTGAAATTTGCCGAATCCTAAGCCGCAACGATAAAAATCCTGAGGACTTTCAACCTGTTCCAAAGTTTTTCCGGGAACAAAACGATACATGCGCCAATATTCCCCCTCCTGATCCCGGTGACAAAGATGCCCATCCCGGGTCGGCAGAAAATCCGGAGCCAGATGTAATTGGCGCTCCTTCAAAAAGTGACTAATGGCAAAGGCATTTTCCATCAGTAATTCCGGCTGGCGGAACACATACTGATTGATGCGCTGCAGGATATAGGCATTTCCATCGTCCGTATTCACTTTATAGGTCTGATTGATGTGCCCCTGACCGAAGGCTTTCCAACCGGTAGGCGCGCCGCTGATGGCAAAAGCGCGGGCAATTTCCGTAATCTGCATGAAAAACACCTCAAAAACCACATAATATCCATTCTATACTAGCAGATTCCCTCTTTAATTGCAAGACAAGAAAAAAAGATCCCCCGGTAAATACCGGGGGATGGGAAGATCAGCATTTTTTCATCAAGCGGATGTAGAATTCCACACTCTTGCCAATGGTTTCCAGACGGATGCGCTCGTTATTGCCGTGGATGGTTCTGCGTTCTTCAGTGGTCAGATCCATGGCGGAGAAACGGTAGACATGGTCGCTGATGCGGCCATAGTGACGGGAATCGGAGCACTGCACCATAAGATAGGGACTGACGATGCAGCCTTGCCATGTTTCAGCCACAGCACCGGCCACGGTGTCCCATGCGGGGCAATCGATCTGGGAAATACGGCTGGGCTCAAAGGATTCCAGCACAGTCACATCCACTTGCGGGTTGTTGACGGTCTTGACCAGATATTCCTTGGCAGAGGCCACATTGTCCTCAGGATTAAGCCGCATATTGGACACAATTTGTGCCTCCGTGGGGATCACATTGCGGGCATCGCTGCCCTTTGCCTGGGTGAAGGCCACAGTGGTGCGTACCAAGGCATTGATATCACCGCCAGACATGCGGCCCAGCAGGTCGATGACCCAGCCGAAGCACCACATATTGGCGAAAATGACCCGATACAGGAAGGTGGAATGGCGGCCCAAGGTGTCAAACATCTGGGCAGCGGGCTTGTTCAAGCGCATTTTGAAGGGATGCTTTTCCAGCTTATTGACGGCTCTTGCCAGAACGGGAATGGGGGTGTTGGGCTTGGGGGCGGAGGCGTGACCGCCGTTGGACTGCACAGTATATTGCACATTCATCATGCCCTTTTCCGCAATGCCGATGAGGCCGCAGGGGACTTTCACACCGGGGAACACATTTTCTACCACGGCGCCGCCTTCGTCCACCACCAATGCCGGCTGGATGCCGTTGTCAATGAAGTACTGCACGATGTTGTCAGCACCCTTGCCGTTGACTTCCTCACCGCCGGAGAAGGCGAAATACACATCGTTTTCCGGCTGGAAGCCCTGGGCGATCAGATTATTTGCTGCGGAGAGCACCGCATTGAAAGTACCCTTGGTATCCAAGGTGCCCCGACCCCACATGCAGCCGTCCTTAATAACAGCGGCAAAGGGCGGCTCTTCCCATTTTGCCTCATCCACGGGCACCACATCGTAATGGGACATCATGACGCTGGGATTCTCATTTTTTTTGCCGGGCCAGCGGAATAACAGCGCCCGGTCAGGCAACTGCTGGAAGGAGCAGGTCTTAAACACCTGGGGATACAAATCAGGCAGCAGGGAAATCAGCTTCTCAAATTCCGCATCGTCCTCCAGAGAATGGTCGTGATAGGAGATGGTTTTGCAGCGGATCAGTGCCGCCAGCGCATCGGTGGCAGCCTGCTGATCAAATTCAATGGGCTCTGCCGCTGCAACCGGCTGCTGCTTGGGGCGGAACATGGCTGCGCGGATCAAAATCACAGCGAAAAATACAGCCACAAGTGCCAGCAAAACATAACCTGCCATTTACAGCGCTCCCTTCTTATACATGATGCGAGCAACAGCGATGGTAAACAGGGCGGAAACGGGCACCATAATGCCAACTGTTCCGGAATCCAAAGCAGGAACAAAGATGAACAGCACCAGCATCAGCAAAATGGGCGCCACAGCGATCTTCCAGTTCTTGCTGACGAAGGCCACGCCCAATCCACCAAACAGTGCGGGCAGAATTTGCTCAAAGGCGGGCTGCAGAATGGGTGCCTGCAGAATGGGGCTCAGAGGTACGATACAAATGACACCCACGATGATAATGGCGGTGGTGACGATGCTGGAAACAGCGATGGCGATGGTGGAAATGACCTCACCTTCCTCGCTGCTGGCGCTGACCTCATTTTGCTCCAGAGCGCTCAAAGCGCAGGGCAGCTTCAGATTGGAAATATTGCCGGTGACAAAGCTGAGGTAGGAGCCGCCAGCGCCCAGCATGGGCACAAAGGTGATGGTTTCAATAACGCCAACTGCCCAGTACATGGGGGCGGTGGCCAGCAAACCGGTGAGCAGAGCGCCCCAATCCGGAGCAACACCGAACACCAAGGCCACGGCTACGGGGAAAGCAAACAGCAGCACCATGACGCACAAATTCCAAATGGTGCCATCACGATGGACAGAATCCATATAACTCAAATTCTTTTTCATAATCCTTACCTCCTTAGCCCAGCCATGCGGTTAGAGGAATGGCAGCAGCCATGCCGGCGATCAGGGAGATGGGCATAGCATATTCGCTGAGCCATTTCAGTTTCGGCTTTCTCATCAGCAGACCGCAGATCACCATGACCAAAGCGGAAGCCAGCATAACCAGTACCGGAATCAAGCCGGAAGTATTGCTATGGTGCACAGCCTGCTGCACTTTTTCGCCTACTTCGTTGAAAACTGTTTCGGTTTCGACCACGATGCCATTGGCATCAGCGCGCCACAGACGGGACAGATCGCAGAAAACAAAGCCCAGGAAGGCGGCAATCATACCGATAAACAGGGCATTTTGGAAAATATCGGCCCATTTTGCATCCCGGCCGGCCAGAGCGGACATGCCGTTTTGCAGTTTCTTGCCAATTGCAGGCACCAGCCAGATACCCACCATAATGGAAACGGTCATCACCAGCAGCACATTGAGATATTGCTGAGAGGTCAAGGCTGCGTTGGAACCCAGACTCTGCCCCATGGCAGACAGGGCGTTGTTGGCAGCGATGGTTTCATAGCTCATGGAGCCGACCACGCTCAGTCGCAACCAGGGCAGGGGAAGACCCAGCTTTTTGCTGAGGATGGCAATGCTGACAACAATGGCCAGCGCAGGAGCGATGGTAAAGATAGCTGCGGAGCGAATGGTCTTTTTGATTTTGGTTTGATCCATGCCCAGCTGCTTGCTGCGGCGCAGCGCCTTGACCAGGAAGAAAACGGACTGGCCCAGCACCACTGCCACCAGAAGGCCCACGATCAGATACAAAATCGGATGATTGACAGAAAATACCAAGGAAAACACCTCCATTTTATTTTCTTTATTATATCATGTGAAATCACCGAAAACAATAGGACAAACTGCCACTATTTTCGTCAGGTTATTTTCGCCAAATGATGGGTTTGTCCTTGCTTTTGTCCACATTTTCGTGTAAAATAAAGGGGAGTTTTTTGAAAGAGGCGTGATCATCGTGAAATTTGCTTTTGACAACGATCAATATTTGCGCACCCAGTCCGCCCACATCCGTCAGCGAATCGACCAGTTTGGCGGCAAGCTGTATTTGGAGTTTGGCGGTAAGCTATATGATGATAACCATGCGTCCCGTGTGCTGCCCGGCTTCCAGCCCGACAGTAAGATGCGGATGCTGCTGCAGATGAAGGACCAGGTGGAGGTCATCATTGCCATCAATTCCGATGACATTGAGAAAAATAAGATCCGTGGTGATTTGGGCATTACCTATGACCGGGATGTGATTCGACTCATTGATATTTTCCGGGATTTTGGCTTCTATGTTTCCAGCGTGGTGCTGACCCGCTTCCACGGCCAGGCCATCGCCAAGGCATTCCAGTCCCGTCTGGAGACTATGGGTGTGAAGGTGTATCACCACTATGACATCGAAGGATATCCTTCTGATACCGCCCATGCCGTCAGCAGCGAGGGTTTTGGCAAGAATGATTATATTGAAACCACCCGTTCTCTGGTGGTGGTCACCGCTCCCGGCCCCGGCAGCGGCAAATTGGCCACCTGCCTCAGCCAGCTGTACCATGAGCATCAGCGCGGCCGCATGGCAGGCTATGCCAAGTTTGAAACCTTCCCCGTATGGAATCTGCCGCTGAATCACCCGGTCAATCTGGCTTACGAGGCAGCTACTGCGGATCTTTCCGATGTGAACCTCATCGACCCCTTCCACATGGAGGCTTATGGCATCACCACGGTCAATTATAACCGTGATGTGGCAGCCTTCCCGGTGCTGGTGGCCATGTTTGAAAAGATTCTGGGTCAGTGCCCCTATAAATCCCCCACGGATATGGGCGTCAATATGCTGGGCAGCTGCATCATTGACCAGGATGCGGCCAAGGAAGCTGCCTGCCAGGAAATCGTCCGCCGCTACTATGCTGCCCTTTGCGATTACAAGCGGGGCAAGGGCGGGGAGGAAACCGTCCGTAAGCTGGAACTGCTGATGAGAAAGGTGGGGGTGGAGCCCTCTGTCCGTCGTGTGGTGCAGCCTGCGCTGGATCGAGCCGCCCAGACTGAGGCACCTGCCGCTGCCATGGAACTGCCGGACGGTACCATCGTCACCGCAAAAACTTCCGATCTGCTGGGTGCGTCTTCCGCGCTTTTGATGAACGCGCTGAAAAAATTGGCAGGCATGCCGGATGAAATGCACCTAATCTCTCCCGTGGTTCTGGATCCCATCCAGCATTTGAAGGTGGACCACCTGGGTAACCGCAATCCCAGATTGCATACCGATGAAACCCTCATCGCCTTGTCCATCTGCGCTGCCACCAACCCCATGGCGCAGCTTGCCATGCAGCAACTGAACAAGCTGCGGGGCTGTGATGTCCATTCTACGGTGATTCTCTCCAGCGTGGATGAGAATACCTTCAAGCGTTTGGGCGTCAATTTGACCTGCGAACCGAAATATCAGTAATAAAAAACTCCCGGCTGTGTAAGCCGGGAGTTTTTACTGTTTATTACACTTTCTGTTCGCAGTAGACGCAGCGATAAGCACCCTCTGCCATTTTGGCGGCATGAGGCAGTTCCTGCTCGGTCTGTACGATGCACTTGGGGTTACGGCAAACTTTGTCGTATACCCAGCCATCGGTGTCGATGGCTTCCCGCAGGGGATTTTCCTTGGCTTCGCCCAGCAGCTTCAGGATCAGAGCCATACGCATCAGCTTGCCGTTGTGGGTCTGACGGAAATAAGCAGCACGGGGATCATCGTCCACCTTGACGCTGATTTCGTTGACGCGGGGCAGGGGATGCAGCACAGCCATGGTTTTCTTGGCGGCTTCCATCTTCTCGGCGGTGAGCACATAGCTGTCCTTCAGTCGCTCGTATTCGGCAGGATCATCGAAGCGCTCTCGCTGGATACGGGTCATGTACAACACATCCAACTGGGCAATGGCTCCTTCCAGAGAAGTGACCTCGGTGTAGGGGATGTGGTGCTTGTCCAGCATGCCTACGCGGACAAAGTCGGGCAGCATCAGTTCCTTGGGGGAAATCAGCACGAAGGAAATGCCTTCGTAGCGGCTCATGGCCTCGATCAAAGAGTGCACAGTACGGCCATACTTCAGATCACCGCACAGACCGATGACCATATTGTCAAGGCGACCGAGTTCCCGGTGAATGGTCAGCAGGTCTGCCAGGGTCTGGGTGGGGTGCTGATGGCTGCCGTCGCCGGCGTTAATCACGGGGATGGTGGCAGCTCTGGATGCCACATAGGGAGCGCCTTCCTTGGGATGGCGCATGGCGATGATATCGGCATAATTGCTGACGGTCTTGGCGGTGTCAGCAACGCTCTCGCCCTTGGCGGCGGAGGAAGAACCGGCCTCGCTGAAGCCCAGCACGCTGCCGCCCAATTCCAGCATGGCAGCTTCAAAGCTCAAACGGGTACGGGTGGAGGGCTCGAAGAAGAGGGTGGCCAGCTTCTTGTGCTTGCAAGCATCCCAGTATTTTTCGGGATGGGCAGCGATATCTTCCGCGGTGGCGATCAGCTGATCCAGCTCTTCCACAGAAAAGTCCAGAATGGAAATAAGACTTCTCATATTACTTTGCTCCGTTCACGGCCAGGTAGTTCTTAATACGGGTGACATTTTCTTCGTTGGCAGGATCCTCTTCCAGGTACTCGATGATGTCATACACATCCACAACGGAGTACACGGGGAAGCCGAACTGCTCCTCGATTTCCTGCATAGCGCCCTTCTCGGTCTGGCCACGCTCCTTGCGGTCGACCATAATGAAGGTGGCGGCAACCTTGGTGCCCTCCAGATGGCTCAAAATCTCCATGCTCTCGCGGATGGCGGTACCGGCGGTGATGACATCCTCGATGATGACGATCTCCTCGCCAGCCTGGGGCACATAGCCCACGAACACGCCGCCTTCACCGTGATCCTTCACTTCCTTGCGGTTGAAGAAGAAGGGCAGGTTCAGACCTTCCTTGCTCAGGGCAACAGCAGCGGAAATGGAAAGGCTAATGCCCTTGTATGCAGGGCCGTACAGAACAGCCTGCTTCTTGCCCAGCTTTTCCATGTAGGCACGGGCGTAGAATTCGCCCATCTTGGTGATCTGGTCACCGGTCTTGATCATACCGGCATTGACGAAATAGGGGATCTTGCGGCCGGACTTGGCGGTGAAATCGCCGAACTTCAAAACACCTGCACTCTGCAGGAACTGGATAAACTCTCTCTTATAAGCTTCCATAATGGTTCTCCTTAGTCGCAGAATTCTGCCACGCAGCGCTCGTAGGCGGCAACGGGGTCGGCAGCAGCGGTAATGGGACGGCCGACAACGATGTAGTCAGAGCCGATCTCCTTAGCCTTAGCAGGAGTGGTCACGCGGACCTGATCGCCCACATCGCC
>JAGCMI010000019.1 GCA_017646545.1 Oscillospiraceae bacterium
CCGGACAGCACAAACAGTTTACCCTTGCTCATACTATTCTGCCTCCTTCTCTTTCTGCTCCCAGCGGGCAGCCACGGTCTCGAACTCCAGTGAGGACAAGATCACATGATCCGTATCCATCAGAATAACCGCCTTTGTTTTATGTCCATAGGAAGCATCGATCAGCATTCCACGATCTCTTGCTTCCTGAATTACGCGCTTGACAGGTGCGGAATCCGGAGAAACCACAGCCAGCAGCCGGTGGGCAGCGATCATGCTGCCAAAACCGATATTGATCAGCTTCATAATTCCCTCTTATTCAATGTTCTGGGTCTGTTCCCGGATCTTTTCCAGCTCTGCCTTGATATCCACTACAATTCGTGCAAGCTTTACGTCCGTGCACTTGGAGCCAATGGTGTTGGCTTCACGGTTCATCTCCTGCAGCAGGAAATCCAGCTTGCGGCCAATGGCACCGCCACCGGTCAGCATTGTGTTCATCTGATCCAGATGGCTGCGCAGGCGGACAGTTTCCTCATCCACTGCAACCTTATCTGCAAAGATGGCAGCTTCCGTCAGAATACGGCCTTCATCGATATTGGTGTTTGCCAGAACTTCTCTCAGCTTTGCCTCCAGCCGTGCACGGTAATCCACGACGGTCTGGGCATTGCCCTGCTCTACCAGAGCCACCAAGCTCAAAATCGTGTTGCCACGGCTACGAAGATCTGCATCCAGTGCAGCGCCTTCGGTGGTACGCATTGCATCATAGCCAGCCAGTGCCTTGCCGACTACGCTCATCAGATCTGCCAGCAGCTGTTCCTCATCCACCTCCGGCTTTTCTACAGAGAAAACCTCCGGCAGGCGGGAAACGGTAGACACGCTGATGTCATCCTTAACACCGCATTCCTCCACCATCTGGCGCATAGCGTTCAGATAGCCTTCCAAAACCGTTTTGTTCAGGGTAATGGTGGTGTCTTCTGCGGTTTCCGACTTGATGGAAATGAACACATCCACCTTACCGCGGGACACGCTGGCCTTTACAGCCTGCTTTACTGCATCTTCTGCAAAGGATACGCTTCTGGGCATCTTCACATTGCAGTCCAGATAACGGTTGTTGACGGAGCGAAGCTCCACTGTAAATTCCCGGCCGTTAACCGTTTCCACGGCACGACCGTAACCGGTCATACTCTTAATCAAGGTCATTATCCCCTTTTCTGTTTCGTTATTCCTGTGCGGCGGACGTATCCTCCCAGCCAACATAGACATCACGAACGCCAATAATATTCACATCTTCAAAGCCCGGTGTTGTGATCCGGATCTGTGCCTTGATAACGTTGGTATTCTTATCGATTGCGGCATTGGCCATATCAACCACTGCCTCAACCTCAAATTCGAAGTCTTCCTGCAGGAGCTGAGCGATCTTTTCCTCCGGGCCGAAGAAGGTCAGCGGGATCGCTGCCGTATCGATCACGGGCGTCATGCCTTCCGGAACATTGGTCAGGGTAAAGTCTTTGACCGTATACTGCATATAAGACATACCGGGGAATGTGATCGTAACCGTTACCTGCTCTGTATTGGTCACATCGTGGATCATATCCGGCAGTGCCGGGACGTCAAACACAAAGGTGCTGGTATTAAAGATCTCTGCAATGGTAACCTTACCCAGCGTCAGCGTATCGCCCAGATTTTCCAGTGCATTATCGCTGCCTGCCACCTTAATGGAATCACGGGTAAAGAACTTGTGGAATACGCTGGCGTCGATAGAGCTGCCCTGGGTATCAATGTCCACCACCAGCTGGAGCACCTTAAACCGCTGGATCTTCAGGGTCACATTGACTTCTGCAACATTCACCTGAATCTTAGCTGCATCAACTGGCTCATCCTGCGCATTGCACAGCGTGTAGCGATAGCTCTGACTGATGGTCTGGGTCTGGTTTGTCAGCGTTACATCCACCCTTGCCTGCGTGATTTGATCTACCACTTCCTTAGGGCCGGTAATGGTGATCTTTTCACGATCCAATGTGATGTCACCGGGTTCTGTATAGGATATATACTCCGGAGGTACCTCACCAACGGGATTTACCACAACAGGCACTTCCTTGGTGGACCACTCCACGATCTCCACCGTGATCAGACCGGGGCTACGGCTCAGCTCCTCAAATGCATTGGAAGCAAAGTTGCCGGGGTAAGAGATGGAATAGGTCAGCGTCTGCACGCCGTCATCATTGATGCGGGAAAGATCCGCAATCAGGGTAATATCCGAATTTTTCAGGCTGTTCAGGTCGCTTCTGTTGCCCCGCAGTTTCAGCGTAACGGTAGGGATCTTTTCTGTGACGATCATCAAGCCCTTATCGTTAAGTACCGACTCATTGTTAAGCACCACCGGGATGTTGTAATAGGTCTTTTCCGATTCCGGACTGACCACAGTGATCACATACATCCAAATGCCGATGGCAACAGCGACAGAGATCAGCATATATAGAATCTTATTTTTCATTACTGCTTCTCCTTGCCCTTCTTGTTCAGCTTCTGGCGAAGGCGAACCACCAGATTCTCTACTTCATTTTCTTCCTCGGGACACAGCTCATGCAGCAGCAGACGCTCCAGCGTCTGGGGAGCCAGATGCCGCTTGAGCATGCCGCCCACGGCCACGGAGATGGTGCCCGTCTCCTCGGAGACGATGACCACCACCGCATCACTGGCCTCGCTGGTGCCCACGCCGGCCCGGTGCCGG
>JAGCMI010000020.1 GCA_017646545.1 Oscillospiraceae bacterium
CAGGAATGCGTGAACGATACATATCTTGCTGTATGGAATTCCATCCCGCCACAACGCCCCACTCCCCTCACACCTTTTGTTTTGCGACTATGCAAAAACATCGCCATCAGCCGTTTGCGAACTGTCACAGCGCAAAAACGCAGCGGCTACGAAGTGGCGCTGGAAGAACTAAGCGAAGTTATCGGGACCGACACCCTGGAAGATACCCTGTCCGCCCGGGAGTTAGGCCAAGCCATCGACCGGTTTCTGGGCACTTTAAAACAGCAGGACCGGGTAATTTTCCTGCGCCGCCACTGGTACGGTGACAGCGTGCAAGAAATCGCACAACGCCTGGATTTGCGGGAAAGCACCGTTTCCGTCCATCTGCACCGCACCCGAAACAAGCTAAAATCCTATCTCATCAAGGAGGGTCTGTATGAACGACAAATTAAATAAAGCATTAGACCAAGTCAGTGACAAATACTTATCCGAAGCCGAAAACTATAAAAGAGTTCGTCATCGCCCCTATTGGGTGGGCGCCATCGCAGCCGTGCTGGCATTGGTCATCGGCATTTCCGCCGCCAGCGGCGGTCTCCTACCAGAACCAGGGCCCTCTTTACCCATCATCCAGGGTTCTATTTCGGATGTACCGGAACCCAGCGGCATCCAAACACCCAACACGCTGCAGCTGGCCAACCTGATCGCTGCTCCACAATACCCGGAAATGGCCCCGCGCCCCTGTGAAGATGATTACCCGGATTATAACGAGTATTCCGTCATGCTGCGCGCTTGGGAAGAAAGCCGGAAGCAGCAGTACGACCAGCCCCAGGGCTATGCCGACAGTTTGACAGATTTCTTCCGTCAGAGCATCCCCCTATTCCTAAACGCAACAGAAAACAGCGCCTACTCTCCCGTCAATGTTTATATGGCTCTGGCCATGCTGGCGGAAACCACAGACGGCAATTCCCGGCAGCAGATTCTGGAGGTGCTGGGCCTGGACACCATTGAGCAGCTGAGAGAACAAGTCAACCATGTCTGGAACGCCCACTATCAAGACGACGGTGTGACCACTCTACTGCTGGGCAACTCCCTGTGGCTGGACGAAGCCTTCTCCTTCCGCCAGGATACCGTGAATCTGTTGGCAAGCAACTATTATGCTTCTTCCTTCCGAGGCGATCTGGGCACAGCCGCCATGGACGAGCAGCTGCAAGCCTGGCTCAATGCCAACACCGGCGACTTGCTGCAAGAACAGGCCAAGAACATAAAGATGGATCCCAGCACCATCTTTGCCCTTGCCAGCACCGTATATTTTGCTGCTGACTGGGAGAGCGAATTTTCCCCGAAGAACACCCAAGATATGCTCTTCCACTGTGGCGAGCACGACCTAATGACTCCCTTCATGCGTAAAACCCTCTCATACGGCACTTACTACCGGGGCAGCAATTTCGGTGCAGTGTGTCTGGAACTGGGGGGCGAGAACAGTATGTGGCTGATTTTGCCGGACGAGGGTTATGCTGTTGCCGACATTCTGGAAAGCGACGAGTATTTGAACCTGACCATGACCGGCCGTTGTGAAGGCCGAGGTACTTATAAGATCCATCTGAGCCTGCCTAAATTTGATGTGGTCAGCGAGACCAACTTGATCGACGGTTTGAAGGAAATGGGCATCACCGATGTGTTTGATCCCACTATTTCCGATTTCAGTCCCCTGACCGACACCCCCGCACTGTATGTGGGTGGAGCCTCCCACGCCGCTCGGGTGACCATTGACGAAGAAGGCTGTCTGGCCGCCGCATTCACCGTGCTGTTGACTTACGCCACCTCCGCCGGTGACCCGCCCCCGGAAATTGATTTCACTCTTGACCGACCATTCCTGTTTGTGATTTCCAGTCGGGATGATCTGCCCCTGTTCGTGGGCAATGTGGCAGAACCTTGATGTGCCAAACAACAAATTACCCCCAAAAAACAAATCGCAGCGCCGGAGTTTTCACTCCGGCGCTGCTTTATACATTATATAATAATTAGAATCTGCACTTCTCAGCGATATAGTTCTTCAGCTCGCTGATGGGGATACGCACCTGCTCCATGGTATCACGGTCACGGACGGTGACGCAGTTGTCAGCGGGCGTATTCTCGTCGCCCACGGTCTCAAAGTCCACGGTGATGCACAAGGGGGTACCGATCTCGTCCTCACGGCGGTAACGCTTGCCGATGGAGCCGGCATCGTCAAAGTCCACCATAAAGTCCTTCTTCAGTTCCTTATAGATCTCCTCTGCCTTGGGGCTCAGCTTCTTGCTCAGGGGCAGAATGGCAGCCTTGAAGGGAGCCAGAGCAGGATGCAGACGCAGCACGGTACGCACATCCGCATTACCCTTCTTGTCCATGCCGACCACTTCCTCATCATAAGCCTCGCACAGGAAGGCCAGCGCCACACGGTCGCAGCCCAGAGAAGGCTCAATGACCTAGGGAATGTAATGCTCGTTGGCTTCCTGATCGTAGTAATCCAAAGCCTTGCCGGAAGCCTCCTGATGGCGACCCAGGTCA
>JAGCMI010000021.1 GCA_017646545.1 Oscillospiraceae bacterium
CCTGCTCTGACTCCGTGGATGCACAGCTGTCCAAGATGGAGCGCAAGGTCATGGCCGGTGCTGAGTACTTCCAGACTCAGGCTGTCTTTGATTCCGAGAAGTTCATCGCTTTTGCTGAGAAGGCACAGCAGTTCGGCAAGCCCGTGCAGCTGGGTGTCATCATTCCCAAGTCCGCCGGCATGGCTAAGTTCATGAACAAGAACGTGGCCGGTGTCCATGTTCCCCAGTGGATGATCGACGAGCTGGCTGCTGACAAGGAGAAGGCCAAGGCCGGTATCACCGGTGTTGAGCTGGCTGCCAAGGTCATCAAGGAGTGCCGTCCCTACTGCCAGGGTCTGCACATCATGGCTCTGGGCTGGGAAGCTAAGGTTCCCGAGCTGCTGAAGCTGGCTGGTATCTAATTATAATCACAAAAATACCCCAAATCCTCAGGGATTTGGGGTATTTTTTACTCTTTTACTTATTTTTATACGCCATCAGCACTTCATACAAGGTGCTTGTGACACAGTTTTCCGTGCGGGTCTTTTCGCAGGCAGCGATGAACTCCTCGTAAGTACAAGTAGCAACATTGCACTTTAAATCCTCATTTTCCGTAATAGCCTTCAGCTGGCAGGTGTACACGCCCCAGGAGGAAGTCCACCAGCCGGTGACGGTGGTCTTGTAATTCCACACCGTCCAGGAATAGTTGCGGCTGTCAAACTCGCCCAGCATATAATCCCAGGCATCTTTGTCCTCAAAGCAGGTAAATTCGCCAATCAGCACGGGGACTTCATAATCCTTGCCGATATTGTGCATATCCTGGTAGGCAACGAACATCTCATAGGTAACAATATCGTTTGCCCAGTTGTACCAATGGTACTCATACTGCACATTTTCCCAGTCATAGTCCGCAGGATCCGGCAGATCACCAAAATCCCAGCAGCACTCCATGGTGATCACATGGTTATCTCCATTTTCACGAATGGCATCGTAGATCTTGTCAAAGACATCCCAACATTCCTTCGTGGTTTCGGACTGGTATTCATAAGTGGGCTCGTTGAGAATATCGTAGGTAGCGATCCACTTGCCCAGATCCGGGCGGGTGTGGAGATAATGCTCCGAAATATAGTCCCACAGATCCACGGTGGCTGCCACATTTTCCTCGCTGGTCCACAGACCTGCCACCCGTTCTGCAGCACCGGAATGTTCATAGCCATTCTGACTACCGGGCGCGCCATGCAGATCGAGGATGATGTACAGTTCATACTTTGCCGCCATTTCCATGAACCAGTCCAGATAGCCAAAGGCTTCCGCCTCGTCCTTGCGGGTTAAGTCCTCATTGAGGATATTCAAGTAGTAGAACGGCAAACGGATGCAGTTCATTCCCAGATCTTCCTTGATGATGCGGAAATCTTCCTCTACAAAGAAGCAGTCCCAGTAGTAACGCATCAGTTCGTCCAAATCATAGCCTGCCAAATTGGGATTGGAGGCCAGACCGGCACGGAACTCCTCCTCCGTAAACTCCGGGTACTGGATATTGCCGTCGGCATCCTTCACATAGGAACCGTCCTCATTTTTCAGCGGTTCCAGCGCAAAGGGACTCATCCAGCCCTCCTGCAGCAGAATCTGACCGGCATTGACACCCACAAGACGCAGCGCATTGCCATCGGCATCATACAAGCTGCGGCCAACGGCCTGCACCAGATCGGTTTTATTTTCCACATTTTCCTCCGGTTGGGGCACATCGTAGCCTCTGGAATAGAGCATCAAGCCACCAAACACACCGCCCACCAGCACCACAACCGCCAAAAGGCAGATGAGTGCAATTTTCCATGTTTTCTTTTTCATAAGCACTCCCCTATTTTCAAATCATTTCCAATAGCCGTAGTATCGATTAAAAATTTCTTCATTAAATTCATCGCCGCCATCCACATTGGAACTTCTGAATACAGGAGGCGTCACACCGGCTTTCACCATATTTTCCACCACCTGGCATGCCAGAGCCTGAGCAATGGCGGCGCCCGTCACCGTGGAGATGGGGCCAATGCCCGTGGGCACACCCTCCACCTGCATGGCGGCATCCCCGGGCTCTGCGCAGTTGTCGATGGTTACATCCGCCAGCTGATAAATTTTCTGACCGGAACTGTGACGGGACGCGCAACAGGCAGAATGGCTCATACTGGTCAAAGCAATCACCTTCGCCCCCCGTTTCCGTGCAGCCAGGCACATCTCCACCGGCAAAGCATTTCTGCCGGAATTGGAAACCACCATGACCACATCTTTTCCTTCCACATGGTAAATATCCGCCAGGGCCTCGGCATAACCTTCCAAACGCTCAAGAAGGGTACTTTTTGTGGGCATTTCATGGAGCATCAGCTCCGGAGGCAAAATGCCGTGCACCAGCGCCAGACCGCCGGCACGCAGATACAGTTCTTCTGCGATCATGTGGGAATGTCCGGTGCCAAAAATATATAATTTACCGCCGTTTTTGCAGCTTTCTGCCACAATTTCCGCGGCTTTGCAGATATTGGGCATTTCCCGATCCATTATCTGCTGCAGTTTTTCCTGGGCATAGGTCAGATATTTTTCCGCGATGCTCATCCTGCTCACACACCTTTCTGTTTGCATTGTACTATATCAGAAACAGAAATTCAACAAAAAAGGCTGCGCATCCATACCCACAAAAAGTCCGTGTCGCTGCCAGAAAAAGCCCGACTGCTTTTGCAGTCGGGCTTTTGGGGGCCTCTTTGAATCAAATCGCACGCAATCACTCTAAGGTCTCAACTTTCTAAAGGATTGCATCATCATTCCTTCAGTTTCGCCTCTGCTGGAGATGTCATCAAGGAAGATTCGACTTCTGGACCAACGTAATTATCCTTTTCAAACATCCCCACCTGACGGGTGCCATCAGGCAAGATCAGTTCGCCCTTACCGTGGCGGAAACCCATGTCGTGTTCGCCCTCATAGCGACTGCCGTCCGGTAGTTCCCACATACCCTTACCATGGGGAAGGCCATCGGGGTTCAGTTCTCCCTTGTAAACACCGCCGTCAGCATAATACTTTTCGCCTTCGCCTACGATCTCGCCGTTTTCATGGGTACAGATCATCCGTGTGCCGCTGGCAAACGTATAGACACCCTTGCCGTGCATTTTGTCGTTTTCGTAAGGCCCTTCATAAACATTTCCGCTCTTAAAGCGAGTGACACCCTGACCGTGGCGCTTTCCGTTTACAAATTCACCTTCAAAATCGTGTTTGGGGCTGGTATAGCTGCCATGCCCGTGATGTCTGTCGAATTGCCACTGCCCTTCGTAACGGAAACCGTTTGCGCGATTCATGACACCACAGCCGTGTCTCATATCATTTTTCCATTCACCCTCGTAGCGGGCACCACTTGCATAGGTCATGATACCATAGCCGTGTCTCACATCATTTTTCCATTCACCCTCGTAATGGGCTCCATTGTTCCAGTCTACTATGCCATAGCCTTCCCATAATCCGTCGCGGAAACCGCCTTCATAGCGGTATTTGACATACTCTCTTTTCCCTTGACCGGTGAAATGAAACTGGCTGCCGGGGACGGGGGCATTTTTGTTGAAGAGCAGATGACCGTTACGCCAAAGGCCCCGGTATCGTTTGCCGGCGCTGTCGGTGTACGTACCCCAACCGGTGAATTTACCTTTGCGACGGTATCCTGTGTAGGATTCACCATTTGGCCAGGTGGTCATACCTTTCCCATGGGGGAAGTCATGGCGCCATAAGCCGTCATATACGGAAAAATCATGCCATACTTTGCGACCCTTGCCCCAGGCAACATCCTTTTTCCACTGGCCATCGTAGCATCCACCCCGTACATCGGTGTAAATGCCGCTTCCGGAGCGCACATCGTTTTCAAAATTACCCTCATAGCGGGATTTATCCGGCCACATGAAAACACCCTGGCCCTTCTTCAAACCATTGTGAAATTCACCTTCATAACTCCGCCCATCACTGTACGTAATCATACCACGACCATTTGGTCTATCATCTTGAAACATACATTTATAGCAAGTACCATCAGGTAAGGTTAAGGATCCTTGACCGCTACGCTGATCATTGTACCAATAGCCGGTATAGACACTGCCGTCCGGGTAACGCATGGTTCCCCGACCGGAACGCACGCCGTCAGCATAATTGCCTTCGTAGCTGCAGCCGTCCGGCCAACGGACTGCCCCCTGGCCATTTGCCATATCGTCGCGAAATTCGCCGTCCCAGTAGTATCCGTCAGGTTTTTCAAAAGTGGTATGGCCTTGAACCGTACCGAGGTAGTAATGGGTGGTCACACGGGTGCCGTCGGGGCAGGTAATGGTCATATTCCCGTGTGGAATGCCGTCTTTCCATTCTCCTTCAAAAATTCGCCCATCAGGATGTTTCCACAGTCCCTGACCATTGAGAACACCTTGCTCGTCTGTTGCCTTCACGGTAGTATGGAACATAGACCTGCCTCCTTTGAGAAACTTTATTTTCATATTATCATGGGGTGTTTGGCAAGTCAAGACAAGTCAAAACAGTAGGTTTAGAAGCATTTGGGTTGCTTCTAAAAATCATTTTTCTAACTTTCGGCAGGGGCACTAGGACTTGTTTGCATTTTCTTTCTGCCGGTGCAGAAAGAAAATAGATGTTCGCCTCCGTCGAGCCGTCGGCGGCAACGCTCGTCCACGTTGCATTCGATTATTCAAGTCCTGCACCTCCAAAAGCAGAAAAGTCCGACAGCATTAGCTGTCGGACTTTTCTGGCAGGGGCACTAGGACTTGAACCCAGAGCCTACGGTTTTGGAGACCGCCGCTCTACCAATTGAGCTATACCCCTATATATTCTTAAGGCGGAAGGCCTGAATCAACTGGTGGGCCTTCAGGGATTCGAACCCGGGACTATCCGGTTATGAGCCGGAGGCTCTAACCAACTGAGCTAAAGGCCCATGTAGCACGGGCACCGAAGCACCATCGCAGGGGCTATTGTAACATCCAAAGCCCATTCTGTCAAGCAGAATTTTGGATTTTTCACTCACTGCCTCTCGCCCTCTTCTCCAATGCTACAAATCTAGACAAAAATAAGAACAAAACGGATATACTTTCGGGAAAGATTGACAAAGCATTCTTAATAAACTAAAATAGGATTGTTGATAATAACCAAAGCATTATTTGAAACAGAACTATTTGGACGGAGGTATACTTATGAGGAAAACTTTGAACCAAATCCTGGCACTGGCGCTTGCCTTTGCGCTGGTGTTCGGCATGCTGCCTATGAACACATGGCAGACAAATGCTTCTGCAGCTGAACCCGGTGTCTATGTGCTGGACGCCACCGCAGATCTGGCTGCCATGGATGCAGGCACCAAAAAAGACGGTGATTCTGACACCATTGGTACCGACGGCTATTTCACCCTGATTTATGCCGCCAAGACCAAAATTGACGGCTCCAACAAAACGTTCGACGATGGCTATAGCGCTACCCAGCGCATCAATTTCCAGGCCACGACCAATGTGGAAAATGGCATGGTTCCCGCCATCCGCTTCACCACCTCTGCTGCTGCCACCATTAAACTGTGGTGGATCTCCGGCGGCGACGGTCGTAACTTCGCCATCTATGACAACAATGGCAACATTCTGTCCAAGACAGAGGATGTTTCCGTGAAGAACAGCCTCTACATTTCCGAACTGTCCGTCGATGCAGCCGGCACCTATTTCCTGGGTGTACCCGATGGCTCCAACTATCTGTTCAAGATGGAAGTGGCGGAAGAAACTGCTGGCCCCATTGTCAACACTCTGGATGCCACCACCGACCTGACTGCCATGGATGCAGGTGCCAAGGCCGATGGCGACAGCGAACTGATCAACGATTACTTTACCGTCATCTACAAGGAAAAGACCAAGATCGATAGCAGCTCCAAGACCTTTGATGACGGCTACACCGGCAGCCAGCGTCTGAATATCGGCGGCAAGACCGAACCCGATAAGAACATGGCAGGCTCCGTGATGTTCACCACCGCCAACGCCGGCACCATCAAGATCTGGTGGGTCTCCGGTGGCGACGGCCGTGAACTGGCTCTGTATGACAATGCATGTCAGATCATCGAGGAAACCCAGGAAGGTTCTGTAAAGAACAGCCTCTACATCTCCGAAATGACCATCCCCGCAGCAGGCACCTACTATCTGGGTGTCCCCACCAACAGCAACTACATCTTTAAGATTGAAGTCACCGAAGTTTCCGGTGGCGCACTGAAACCCCAGCGTGCCGCTTGGGCCGATGTTGCCGCCCCCGTCATCACCGCTGCTGCGGATGACGGCAATGGCGCCATTTCCGTTACCGTCAGTGCCGAAATCGGCCTCAATGGTGGCGACGAGCTGGTTGTGACCATGTTCGATGCCCAGGGCAACGAACTGGCATCCCGCCGCTCCGTAGCCGAAAAGAACGAGCATACCATCAACTTTGAACCTGATGCTTCCGGCCAGTACACCTTCCGTGCCGAACTGAAGCGTGAGGACGAAACCAGCAAGCAGGCCGAAGAGGCTACTGCTTCCTTCTCCCTGCCTCTGGCAACACCCATCGTGGTAAGCGCCACCAGCAAGGGCAACGGCACCATGGAACTGGTGTGGACCGCCGTTCCGGAAGCCACCCATTACGAGATCATCGCAGGCGACACCGTATGCGGTACCACCGAGCTGAACACCTATCTGGTGGAAGGCCTGACCGTCGGTGAAAAGTATACCTTTGTTATTAAGGCATATCGCGGCGATGAGAGCACCACCTCCGCGCCCGCCAGTGCAACGGCCACCGAAAAAGCACAGCGCACCTGGGGCTTCAGCGCCTACGGTCCCTCCGCCAGCCTGAGCAAGAACGGCTACGTTGGCTCCATCAACGAGGACGGCTTCGTTACCGTCTACTCCGAGGGCAACGGTGGTAAGATCCAGCCTAACTCCCATGATGGTCTGGCCTTCTATTACACCGCTATCCCCACCAATCAGAACTTTACCCTGCGCGCCAAGGTCAGCGTGGATTCCTGGGATTACAGCAACGGCCAGGAAGGCTTCGGTCTGATGGTGGCTGACGCTCTGGGCACCCACGGCGACACCTCCGGTTTCTGGAACAACGCTTACATGGCAGCGCTGTCCAAGGTGGAGTACAAATATGTGGGTGAAGGCGAAGATCTGATCATCTATGACGTTTCCCACACCGATGGCACCAAGATCACCATGAAGCTGGGTCTGTTTGCCCTGTCCAAGACCGGTGTCACCGCCGAAAACCAGGCCAACTTCACCACCTCCTCCGTCTATGCCCAGTACGGTCTGTCCACGCCTCTGGAATGGGCTGCCGCAGATTGGGGCAAGGAGGCCGGCACTTACAACATCGTCGGCAACTACAACACTGCTCCCGGCGGTGATGTAGAAAGAGAGATGAGAACGGAGTTCATCCTGGAGATCCAGAAGAACAACACCGGTTATTTCATTACTTACTACAACGAAGATGGCACTGTCTACAAGACCGTTAAAAACTACGAGCCCGATGCTCTGAACCAGCTGGATGCAGACTTCGTCTATGCCGGTTTCTTCGCTTCCCGTAACGCACGGGTCACCTTCTCCGATGTGGACCTGACCATCACCGATCCCAAGGATGATGCTCCCGCCGAGGAAAGACCCATCACCAAGGTTCAGCCCTCCATCACCTTTGCCACCGATTCCCTCTCCAACTCCCTGGACTACGAGATGATGCTCGATGCCAATGTCAGCGGCACCGTCAAGGTGGTTGTGGCCAACAAAACCGTGCTGGAAAATGTGGCTGTTACCGCCAATGAGAGAGCATATCTGAATTTCGCTCTGGCCACTTATGGTGAGAATCGTGTGCAGGTATTCTTTACCCCCGATCCTGACCAGTACCTGGGCGAATACACCCAGCTTTCTTCCACCAAGGATGTAATCGAAACCATGGTCATCGTTGCAAACAAGTGCAGCGACCACAACAAGGTGATTTATGCAGCCCCCAACGGTCTGCCCACCGGCAACGGCACCAAGGAACAGCCTTACGACATTTTCACCGCAGTGGATCATGTGACTGCCGGCCAGACCATCATTTTGATGGAAGGCACCTACCTGATGGAGAACACCCTGCGTATCAAGCGTGGCTTTGACGGCACCGAGAATGCACGCATCAGCATGATCGCTGATCCCGAGGCCAAGACCCGTCCCGTCATCGATTTCCAGGGCCTGCACTCCGGTATCACCCACGGTGGTGACTACTGGTACTTCTACGGCTTCGATGTGACCCGCTCCCTGGACGGTCAGAAGGGCTTCCAGGTTTCCGGCAACAATAATATCCTGGACCAGATCCACACCTACTACAACGGCAACACCGGCATTCAGATCAGCCGCTACTCCGGTAATGACCTGTTCCCCGATTGGCCCGCCAACAATCTGATCCTCAACTGCACCTCTTACTGCAACTACGATGCCGGCTTTGAAGATGCTGACGGCTTTGCCGCCAAGCTGACCTGCGGCGAAGGCAATGTGTTCGACGGCTGCGTGGCCTACAACAATGCTGACGACGGCTGGGACCTGTACGCCAAGTTGGCCACCGGCTCCATCGGCGCTGTTACCATCCGCAACTGCGTTGCCTACTCCAACGGCTTCGTGCCCGGCGTGGAAGGCCAGGGCAACGGTAACGGCTTCAAGATGGGCGGCGATAGCCTCAGCGGTAAGCATGTGATTGAAAACAGCTATGCATTCTTCAACCTGTCCAAGGGCATCGACTCCAACTCCTGCCCCGACATCATTGTAAAGAACTGCGTCAGCTACAACAACGGCAGCTACAATGTGGCATTCTACACCAACAACGGCGCCAGCACCAATTTCGTTGCCAACGGCATCATCTCCTTCAAGGACGATACCGCTCCCCATGGCGGCATTACTACCGGCGAGCAGCTGAAGGGTGCCGGCACTCAGGAAGTGCCCAATTACAACAACGATACCACCTACTACTGGAATGGCAGCACTTGCGTCAACACCGCTGGTGTAGAGGTCAACGCTTCTGCATTTACCAGCCTGGTATTCACCGAGATCACCCGCAATGCTGACGGCACCATCAACATGAATGGCTTCCTGGAGCTCAACGACAACGCGCCCGCCAACGCAGGCGTGCAGCCCGGTGGCATCGTTTCTATGAATCCCGATTCCCTGCCCGCTGACGAGGCCCACAATCTGCCCGATCAGTGGAGCTACCTGGATCAGACCACCGGTCACTGGCGTGAGTGCGAATGTGGCTTCAAGGGCGAACTGGCTGCTCATACCTATGAATGGGTCGTGGACTACGAGCCCACTCCCACCTCCTCCGGCTTAAAGCATGAAGAATGCACCGTCTGTGGCTACAAGCGTCCCTCCGTGACCACTTACTATGAGGGACCCACCACAGAGCCCACCGAACCCACTGAACCCAGCACTGAACCCACCGAGCCCACTGAACCCAGCACCGAACCCACCACCCCCGCTGATCCCACCGCTCCCGTCGATCCCACCAATCCCACTGACCCCGCAGGCACCACCAATCCCGCCACCTCCAGCCCCATCGTGCTGATTGTGGTTCTGATTCTGGTGGCAGCCGCTGCAGTGGCCGTCGTGATCGTCCTGAAAAAGAAAAAGAACTAAATAAATCTCCAAGCCAGCGCACACTGTGCGTGCAGAACCCACACCGGAAACGGTGTGGGTTTTCGCTTGCATTTTTGTATAAAAACCGCTATAATGGGGAAGGAAAGGTAGTGATACAGTTGCAGGCCTGGAAACATTTTAAGACCATCACACATCACCGCTGGCTGGTTTGCCAGGGGTGTTTCAAAGTCGGCCTTTACTGGCAGGGTCTGACCCATGACTTATCCAAATACTCCCCCACGGAGTTCCGTGTGGGCATCAAATATTATCAAGGCAACCGCAGTCCCAACGGCTTAGAACGCAAGGACAAAGGTTTCAGCGAAGCATGGATGCATCACAAGGGTCGCAACCGCCACCACTACGAATACTGGACGGACTTAAATCTGCAAACCGGCCGTTACGAATCCATGCCCATGCCCCGCAAATATCTGGCAGAAATGGTGATGGACAGAGTCGCTGCCTGCAAAGTTTATCAAGGTGAGGCCTACACCCCCGCTTCTGCTCTGATTTATCTGGAGTCCAGTATTGAGCGCACCTTGCTTCATCCCAAGCTTTGCCGCGAACTGCACTACCTTTTGACCATGATGAAGGAAAAAGGCGAAAAAGAAACTTTCCATTACATCAAACACAATGTTCTCAAAGGAAAACCCTTCCCTTGGGAAGAATCGGAGGAATAATCCATGGCAGCTTCCTGGCTGAATAATGCTGTTTTTTACGAAATTTATCCCCAGTCCTTCAAGGACACCAATGGCGACGGCATCGGCGATCTGAACGGCATCACCGAAAAGCTCCCCTATATCAAAAATCTGGGTTGCAACGCGCTTTGGCTTAACCCCATTTACGACTCTCCTTACAAAGATGCCGGCTATGATGTCCGGGATCACAAGAAGATCGCCGCCCGCTACGGCACCGAAGAGGATCTGGTACGGCTGTTTGAGGAGGCACACAAGCTGGGCATCCGGGTACTGCTGGATCTGGTTCCCGGTCACACCAGCGAACAGCATCCCTGGTTCCTGGAGAGCGCCAAGGCGGAGGAAAACGAATATTCCGACCGCTATATCTGGACTTGCAACGCTTTCTGCGGTGGTGACGGCATGCCCTTCATCGGTGGTGAACACGACCGGGATGCCGCCTATATCATCAATTTCTTCAAATGCCAGCCTGCGCTGAACTTTGGCTATCGCGACATCCACGACACCAGCTGGCAGCAGCCCATCGATGCCCCCGGCCCTATGGCCAATCGCGAAGCCATGAAGGATATTATGCGTCATTGGCTGAATCTGGGCTGTGACGGTTTCCGTGTGGACATGGCCGACTCTCTTGTAAAGAACGATCACGGCACCAAGTCCGCCACCATGGAAGTGTGGAAGGACATTGCAGGCGCCATCCACGCAGAATATCCCGACGCAGCACTGGTTTCCGAGTGGAACATTCCCACCCAGGCGCTGGGCTGCGGCTTTGACATGGACTTCATGCTGGATTGGGGCGGCAACGGCTACAACCGCCTGATGCGCTTTTATCAGCTGGATAAGAAGGGCGAGATCCTTTCTGACAACAGCTATTTCAAGGCCCAGTCCGATGCAGATATCACCGGTTTCCTGAAGGATTACACCTATGAAGCATGGAAGGACCTGGGTCTGCGCTGCATGATCACCGGCAACCACGACACCAAGCG
>JAGCMI010000022.1 GCA_017646545.1 Oscillospiraceae bacterium
ACGATCCCAACATCGATCACGCGCTGGGTGAGCTGGATCAGAGAGTGAATGTGCTTCGCTTCGACCAGGAGGATGGCGAAACCATCGTTTTGGTCAACTACGGTCTCCACGCGGATACCACCAACGGGGATATGATCTCCGCTGACTGGCCCTCCTGGATGGCCAAGACCTTGGACAAGGCCCTGGACGGTGTTAAGACCATCTTCTTCAACGGCGCAGAGGGCGATGTGGGCAGCACCAATGTCCATCCCTCCGGCGGCGATATGAATGACACCGAGATCTCCTTCGATAACGAGATGAAGAGTCCCGGCATGGCCCGTTTCGTAGGTCGCGCTTTGGCCGGCACGGTTCTGCAGGTATACGACAAGGTCTGCTATGTGGATGTGGATGACATCGACATCAAGAAAAAGACCGTGGTTGTCCCCTCCAATATGGCTACTCCCGAGGAGCTGCCCCTGGCTAAACAGTATTGGCAGTGGCATCAGGAGGGTCGGGACGATCTGATCCCCTTCAAGGCTATGCAGCTGACTACTGCGGTTGCTGAGGCTATGCGTATGGTGATGCATGAGCACGGCCCGGAGACCTATGATATCAATCTCACCGCTGTGAAGATCGGCCCCGTGGCGATGCTGGGTATGCCCGGTGAACCCTTTACCGATATCGGTGTAGAAATTAAAAAGGCCGAGGGCTGGGATCTGGTTCTGCCCGTGTGCCTGACCAACGGCTCTATCCGTTATTTCCCCATGCAGTCTGCCTTTGACGAAGGCGGCTATGAGGCAAGAAGCTGTTTCTTCAAGGCCGGTGTTGCCGAGCGGATCATCGACGGCGCGCTGGAACTGTTAAACGAAATTCGATAAAAAGGAGATAAACACTATGAACAAGCTGAAAGTCGGTTTTGCTACTGTCAACGTTGCCCCCCGTTTGGGCATTCCCATTCAGGGCTATTACATACCCCGCCACGCCAAGGGTTTTCTGGACGATCCCGTGGTAGATGTTCTGGTGCTGGAATGCGACGGTAAGAAAATTGCTATGATCAGCATCCCCGTCTGCACCTTCCCCAAGGTACTTTCCGATCCCTGGATGGAGCAAATCGAGGCTGTTACCGGCATTGCCAAGAGCAACATCTTTCTGTCCGCTACCCACACCCACACCGGCGGTGGCGTCCGCCCCAACGGCAAGGGTGATGCAGAGGAAGAAATGATCACCGCTTACCGTGATTTTATGGGTCAGCGTGTTGTGGATGCCGTAAAGCTGGCTATCGACAACATCAAGCCTGCCAAGATGGGTTACATCACCGGCTGGGCTCCCGAGCGTGTGGCTTACATCCGCCGCTATCTGATGAAGGACGGCACCACCTTTACCTGTCCTCCCATTGACGATCCCAACATCGATCACGCACTGGGCGAGCTGGATCAGAGAGTTCACGTGCTGCGTTTTGACCAGGAAGACGGCCAGAGCATCGTGCTGGTAAACTACGGTCTGCACGCTGACACCATCAACGGTGAGCTGATCTCCGGTGACTGGCCCGTATGGATGGCTAAGACTCTGGACAAGGCTCTGGACGGCGTTAAGACTATCTTCTTCAACGGCGCTGAAGGTGATGTGGGCAGCACCAATGTCCATCCCTCCGGCGGTGATATGAATGATACCGAGATCTCCTTCGATAACGAGATGAAGAGCCCCGGTATGGCTCGTTTCGTGGGTCGTGCATTGGCCGGTCCTGGTCTGCAGGTCTACGATAAGGTCTGCTATGTGGATGTAGACAACATCGACATTGCTGAAAAGCTGGTGGATATCCCCTCCAATATGCCCAAGCCCGAGGATATGCCTCTGGCTCACCACTATGTGCAGCTGCACAAAGAGGGTCGTGATGACGAGATCCCCTACAAGGCTATGCAGCTGACCACCGCCGTTGCCGAGGCTACCCGTATGGTTCTGCTGGAGAACGGTCCTGAGTTCTTCACCCTGAACCTGACCGGCCTGAAGATCGGCCCCGTGGTTCTGCTGGGTATTCCCGGCGAGCCCTTCACTGACATCGGTGTTGAGATCAAGAAGGCTGAAGGCTGGGATATGATCATGCCCTGCTGCCTGACCAACGGCGCTATGGGCTACTTCCCCATGATGTCCGCTTACGACGAGGGTGGCTATGAGGCCAAGTCCTCCCGTTTCAAGGCCGGCGTTGCTGAGATCATCATCGAGAAGGCAAAAGAACTGCTGGACGAAATGAAATAAAAGGAGAAATCACTATGAAGGCATTTGTAAATGGCAAATTGGTATTCCCTGACAAAATTTGCGAAGGCAATATTTTGGTTGAAAACGGCAAGATTCTGGCCAGCGGTGATGTGCTGGTTCCCCAGGATGCCGAAGTCATTGACCTGAAGGGTCAGTATGTGGGCCCCGGTCTGTTCGATATCCACAACCACGGTTATCTGAATGTAAAGACCGGCGAGGCTTACACCGCTATGGTAGACCCCATCGCTATGGCAAAGTGCCATCTGCGCAGCGGCACTACCTCCATCACTCCCACCGTTTCCTATGGCCGTCCCATCGAGGATTTCCAGGTTTGCGCTGATGCCTGCCGCAAGGCTATGGCTGAGGGCAACACCACCATCGAAGGTATGCACTACGAAGGCCCCTACACCAACCCCCAGTACGGCGCAAAGTCCACCGACGCATGGCAGTACAGCAAGGAAATCTGCGAGAAGGTTTTCGACATCGGTAAGGACGTAGTTCTCCACTGCACCTATGCCCCCGAGCTGGAGTGCGCTCCCGAATTGGAAGATTTCCTGGCTGAGCGTGGCATCGTCATGGATATGGGTCACACCGCTATGACCATCGAGGATTGCCAGCGCGCTGTTTCCAAGGGCGCTAAGAATGTAACTCACCTGTTTGACGCTATGGGCTGCCACAAGGTTCCCACCGGCTCTTTGGCCATTCAGGAAGCCTCTTCCCTGGCCGCTCTGTCCATCCCCGGCATTTACTATGAGCTGATCTGTGACTCCCGCGGTATCCATGTAAAGCCCCACGCTGCCCGTCTGGCTCTCCGCTGCGCCGGCGAGGACTACATCATCCTGGTTTCCGACTCCACCGCACAGGCTACCTACCACGATCCCTCCAAGTATCCTCCCGAGGATTGGAGAAGCGCTGAAGATCTGAACTGCAACGATCTGGGTCAGCTGTCCGGTAGCC
>JAGCMI010000023.1 GCA_017646545.1 Oscillospiraceae bacterium
GATCGACGCTAACCAGTGTGTCGGCTGCACCGTGTGCGCTCAGGTCTGCCCCGTCAACGCTATCAGCAGAAAGGAAAAGTAATTATGGAAAAGAAAAGTGCTCTGCTTGTCGGTGTTGGTGGCCAGGGTGCCATTCTGACCGCAAAGGTTCTGGTCAACGGTTTGATGAAGGCCGGTTTTGATGTAAAGATGTCCGAGGTTCACGGTATGAGCCAGCGTGGCGGCAGCGTTTCCACCCAGGTCCACTGGGGTGAGAAGGTTTACTCTCCCGTCATCGGTCAGGGTGCTGCTGACATCGTGGTGGCTTTCGAGAAGATGGAAGCCGTCCGCTATGCTGACTATCTGAAGCCCAACGGCGTTGCCGTTATCAATGATTATGAGATCGTTTCTTCCACCATCGCCACCGGTGCTGCTGAGTATCCCGCCGGCTGCCTGGAGGCTATGCAGGAGAATTTCGAGTGCTATACCCTCAATGCTGCCAAGATCGCAGAAGATCTGGGCAGCGCCAAGTGCATGAACATCGTGTTGTTCGGCGCCATGACCGCCGCCCTGAAGATGGACGACATCGATTGGGAAGCTGTCATCGCTGAAACCGTGCCCGCCAAGTTCAAGGAACTGAACCTGAATGCTTACCGTGCCGGCCGTGCTGCCGCCATGGCAAAGTAAGAGGTAGCGCCATGATCAAGAATTTGGCTGAACTGCGCAGCATGATCGCTGCCGGTGAAAAGAAGACCTGCGCCGTTGCCTGCGCCCATGATGCCCACACTTTGGAGGCCATCATGACCATGCGCAACGAGGGCCTCATGAACTGCCTGCTGGTGGGTCACACCGAGGATATCAAGCGCATCGCTGCCGAGCATAACTACGAGGTCTGCGATAGCGAGATCATCGAAGCTGCCACCGATGAAGAGGCTGCACAAGTTTGTGTGGACCTGGTCCGTGAGGGCAAGGCCGGCTTCATCCTCAAGGGCATCCTGCAGACCGGCACCCTGCTGAAGGCTGTGGTCAATAAGCAGACCGGCCTCAATACCGGCTCCGTCATATCCCACTTTGCGCTGGTGGAGCTGCCCGGCTACCACAAGCTGCTGGGTGTCTGCGACTCCGGTATGATTCCCGCTCCCGATCTGGAAACCAAGAAGGCCATTTTGCGTAATGCCGTTGGCGCGCTGCAGAAGCTGGGCTATGAAAAGCCCCTGGTTTCCGCGCTGTGCGCTGCCGAGGCTGTCAGCCCCAAGATCATCGAAACTGTGGATGCTGCCGCTTTGAAGGAAGCTTCTCTGGCCGGTGAACTGGGCAACTGCTATGTGGAAGGCCCCATTTCCTTCGACCTGGCCATGAACCCCGAGTCCGCCAAGGTTAAGAAGTACGAAAGCCCCGTGGTGGGCAACAGCGATATTCTGCTGGTTCCCAGCCTGGCTACCGGTAACATCATGGTCAAGGCCATGCTGCAGTTTGCCGGTGCGCAGATGGCTGGTGCCATCGTTGGCGCCAAGTGCCCCATCGCTCTGATCTCCCGCAGCGCCAGCTACGAGGAAAAGTATTATTCTCTGCTGCTGTGTGCTCTGATCAGCTGATAAAGGAGAATTGTATGTACTTACAGTTAATTATCAACCCCGGCTCCACCAGCACCAAGCTGGCGCTCTACCGGGGGGAGGAGAAGCTGGTGCAGGAGGATGTGACCCACGACTCTGCTGAACTGGCAAAGTATAAGGACATTGTGGATCAAGTGCCCATGCGTATGGCATTTATCCAGGACTTCCTGAAGCGCCACAATGTGCAGCCCGAGGAGCTTCACTGCGTCATGGGCCGTGGCGGCCTGCTGCCCGGATTGAAGGCCGGTGGCTATGCGATGAACGAGGATCTGAAGATCGCCCTGGGCGGTGACCTCAGCTCTCCCCATGCTTCCAACATTGGCGGCATTCTGGCTTACGAAATCGCAAAGCCCTTGGGTATTCCTTCTTACATCTATGATGCGGTTACCTCCGCAGAACTGCCCCATCTGGCCAGAATCACCGGTACCCCTGATGTGTACCGCAATTCCTTCTGCCATGCGCTGAACTCCCGCGCCCAGGCCATCCGCTATGCCGGACAGGTGGGTAAGGAGTATAAGGATCTGCGGCTGATCGTTGCCCATTTGGGCGGTGGTATCTCCCTCAGCGTCCATCAGGATGGCCGTATCGTGGAAACCATCGGTGATGACGAAGGCCCCTTCTCTCCCGAGCGTGCCGGCGCCATTCCTGCGCTGGAGCTGATTAAGATGTGCTTCTCCGGCAAGTACACCCAGGCTGACATGAAGAAGATGATGCGCGGCAAGGGCGGCATGATGGCATACCTGGGCACCAGCGACGCCCGTGTGATCCAGAACATGATTGCCGATGGCGATGAGAAGGCCAAGGAGATTTTTGAGGCACAGGCCTATCAGGTGGCCAAGGGCGTTGGCTTGCTCAGTGCTACCATGAAGGGTCAGGTGGATGCCATCATCCTTACCGGTGGCATGGCTTATTCCCAGATGCTCACCGGTTGGATCAAGGAATATGTTTCCTACATCGCTCCCGTGGTGGTGTTGGCAGGTGAAAACGAAATGGAGGCTCTGGCCTTTGGCGGTCTGCATTTGCTGGCCGGCAAGGAACAGGCTAATGAATATCATCTTCCGGAGGGTTACAAAGTATGATCAATGAATCTATGTTTGAGCTTGGTAGCAAGCCTTCTTGCATCCGCGAACTGTTTATGTTTGGTCTGGAGCGAGCAAAGGTGGTAGGCAAGGAGA
Source organism: Oscillospiraceae bacterium (assembly GCA_017646545.1). GTDB lineage: Bacteria > Bacillota > Clostridia > Oscillospirales > Oscillospiraceae > Faecousia. The sequence continues at coordinate 2,768 of JAGCMI010000023.1, forward strand.
ATGTCTACGATTTCTCCATTGGCAACCCTTCCGTGCCTGCACCCCTGCGTGTGGTGGAGGCCTTTAAGGAAATGACCTCCCGGGGCGACACCCTGGAGATCCACAGCTACACCCCGGCTCCCGGTGATCCCTATGCGCGCAGCGCTGTGGCAGCAAACCTGGCAATGCGTACCAATACCCCCATCAGCATGGAGCATATTTTCTTCACCTGCGGTGCGGCTCCTGCGCTGGTGAGTGTGCTGCGGGCACTGAGCCTTCCCGGCAGTGAAGTGATCGGCATTACGCCTTATTTCCCTGAGTACCGTCCTTTCTGTGAGTTTACCGGTCATAAGTACGTGGTCTGCCCTGCGGATTATGAGAATTTCCAGATCAATTTTGCGGAGCTGGAAAAGTGCATTACCCCCAACACCCAGGCCATCATCGTCAACTCTCCCAACAACCCTTCCGGTGCCGTTTACACCAAGGACACGCTGGAAACCCTGGCGCAGCTGCTGAACCGGAAGAATGAAGAGTATGGTCATCCCATCTATGTGATTGCGGATGAGCCCTACCGTGAGCTGACCTACGATGGTGCTTATGTCCATTACATTCCGGAAATCTATCCCAATACCGTCATTTGCTATTCCTATTCCAAGGTTTTCAGCTTGCCCGGTGAGAGAATCGGCTACTTCTGCGTGCCTCCTTGCTGTGCAGATGGCAAAAAGCTGTTTGCCGCTGCCGCAGGTGCAGCCCGTATTATGGGTCATGTCTGTGCACCTAGCCTACAGCAGATGGTGGTGCGTGCCTGTGCTGAGGTCAAGCCCGACCTGACGGTTTACGACCAGAACCGTAAGCTGCTGTACGAGGCATTGACCAGTTACGGCTATCAGTGTGTGTATCCCAAGGGCGCCTTCTATCTGTTCGTCAAGGCTCCCTACGGCACTGCCAAGGAATTCTCCGACAGAGCCAAGCTGGAAAATCTGCTGATCGTTCCCGGTGACGATTTCGGTTGCCCCGAGTATTTCCGAGCCAGTACCTGCGTCAGCTATGAGATGATCAAGCGCAGCTTGCCCGTCTTTAAGAAGCTGATCGACGAGAAGAAGTAAATAACAAAACGCCCGAAGAAACGGTTGTTTCTTCGGGCGTTTGTTGGTGCGCCCGGTGAGCGCACATTCTAAATGGTGAAAGTCCCGAATCCGCCCGGCAGTGGGAAGGATATAGCCTAAGTCAAGGGTGTCTGCTGCACGGAATCGTCTGGGGTAAATATGGCAGGTAAAGAGGGAAAGAGTGTGTGAGTACCGGGGAGGTCTTGCGGGCGCATAAATATGCGTAGTAACAACGAATTGCAAGAAGTCAGCAGAAGTCATAGTACCGGGAAAAATTCGGAAAGGACCGAACAATCGTTAGTCCCCAGTAAACGAACGAAGGAGGTCAATACAATGAACGCAGAATATCCGGGAGGCTGGAGCTGCCCGCAGAAGGATAGTGCGGAACATGGAGAATATGTGGGAGCGCAGAGTGTTGGCTGTCAGGAAGTCGCAGAACAGGACGGTGCAGACCTGCTTGAGAGGATACTGAGCAGAGATAATCTGAACAGGGCTTACAAGCGGGTGAGAGCCAACAAGGGAGCGCCTGAAATCGATGGGATGACTGTCGAGGGTGCACTTCCTTGGTTGAGAGAACACCGGGAGGAACTTTTGGGGAGTATCCGGCAAGGAAAGTACAAGCCCCAACCGGTGCGCCGGAAGGAGATCCCCAAGCCGGATGGCGGCGTAAGACAGTTGGGAATCCCAACGGTCATAGACCGCATTATCCAGCAGGCAATCGCACAGCAACTGGTTCCAATCTACGAACCGCTGTTCTCGGATGATAGTTACGGCTATCGTCCGAACAGAAGCGCACAGCAGGCGATACAGAAAGTGAAGTGGTACGCGGAACAGGGATATACCAGTGCAGTACTAGTAGACCTATCTAAGTACTTCGACACTTTGAATCATGAAGTCCGGTACTAACACGCTCAATAACAAACGAACGACTCGCACAGGCGGGATACTACAGCATCCTTGCCCGGTACGAGTCGTTGCACTTATGCGATTGAACCGCCGTGTACGGAACCGTACGCACGGTGGTGTGAGAGGTCGGGGCTATTTAGCCCCTCCTACTCGATTGTGCTACCGATCGCGCTGGGACTGCCAAAGAAGTCAATCTGTGGTTAAAACCCATGATTTGGGGCAGGGGATTTGTGCATTTTATCAAAATGAGCGGGAAAACCTCGGAACTTTATTCCGTGGATGAAAGCGAATACCTTATTCTCCCGCTTTTCTTTTCGGTAGTTTGTATGGTTTTGGTTGCATATAGTGTTTGCCTGTGGTATAATAAAGATATGAGAAAGCTCAATAAATCAAGACATTCTCGCTATTTGCTAAACTTGCATATAGTGTGGATTCCGAAGTATCGCCGTGCAATCCTTAACGGGCACCAGGATGAGATGAAAGACATCCTGTATTCCATTGCAGAAAATAAACAATGGGAAATC
>JAGCMI010000024.1 GCA_017646545.1 Oscillospiraceae bacterium
GGTTTCCTCAACAACCGGTTCCTCGACGGTCTGCTCCACGGGGGTTTCTTTCTTTTCCTTATCCTTTTTTGCCATGTAGGATTCCTCTCCAATTTATTCATCCGCGCCTTCCGGCAGCTGGGGCTGCTCGGGCTTGGCGAACATCTTCGACAAGCTCTCTGCAAAGTAGCTCAAACGGGCGGTGACCTTGGCGTAGTCCATGCGGGTGGGACCCACCACACCGATCATGCCCTGCATTCCATCGCCAATGTCGAATTTCGTCATGACAACGGAAGTATCTTTCAGTTCCTGGGCCACATTTTCAGGACCCACCAGCACCTTGGTGCCGTTTTCATTCTGCATCACCGCAGGCAGATTGCTCAGCGCTTCTTCATCCAGGGAAGTGATGACCCGCTGGGCCTTATCCACATCTCTGTATTCCGGCTGTCCCAGCAGGCGCATCTGGCCCGCCACCGCCATATTGGTGCCGCCCTTGCCCCGGAGGGCATCGGTCGCAAAATCCACCACCACAGGCACCAGCATTGCCGCGTTGCCTGCCGAGCGGATCACCCGCTCCAGCAGTTCCGGGGTAAAGCCTTCCTGGGGAATATCGGTCATGGAAGCATTCAGCACAGCGCCCAACAGCTTCAGATCCATTTCTTCCACTGCGATGGGCAGCTTGATAAGCTTATTGAGCACCTCGTCCGTGGACAGCATCACCACCAAGATGATGTTTCCCTGCCCTGCCATGATCAGTTCAAACCGCTTGAAGGTGGCGCCGCTGTTGCGGGCCGCCATGGAGATGGCAGGAAGGTCGGTGGCCTGGGAGACCAGCTTGGCAACCTTTTCCATCAGCTTATCCACCTGCTGCATCTTCTCATCAAAGGATGCGCTCAGCAGCTTGGTTTCATCCATGCTCAGGCGGTAATCTGCCATCAGTTCATCCACATACAGCCGGTAACCGGCAGCAGAGGGGATGCGGCCGGCGCTGGTGTGGGGCTGTTCCAGATAGCCCATGGCCAGCAGATCCGCCATTTCGTTGCGGATGGTGGCAGAGGAATAGTTCATATCCGGCAATTCGGCAATTGCCTTGGAGCCCACCGGCTCTGCGGTGCGGATATACAGGTCTACGATGCAGCGCAGAACCTTCTTTTTCCGTTCGGTCAGTTCCATAGGTGTTCTCCTTTTCGAGGTTTAGCACTCAGTCCCCCTGAGTGCTAAGCACACTATACACGAGAGTGCTAAAAAAGTCAAGAGGCACATTTATAAATTATTTTTGAACAAAAGAAAGAGCGTGTTTCCACGCTCTTTCTACCATATTCATTCTTTTCCCAATTGCTGGAATACCGCATCCAGACGGGCATTGGCCATGTCGAAATCCGCCACCGCGTCCATGATCTGCCGGTAAGCGCTCCCCTTTCCGGCGGTTTGCAGCTGGTGTGCCAGTTCCGCCAGTTCCTGGGCATGGGCATCGTTGTGACCGACCATATACTTCATCAGCGCCAGCAGTTCCTCCATGGGGGTATCCCCTGCTTCATGGTGATGGTGGTGATGATCACCATGGTCATGGCTGTGCACATGACCGCCATGGCTGTGGGTATTGCCATCCCGGCGCACACCGGACACCTGATACATCCGGTCTGTGGAAACAACCACATCCACATCAAACCAAGGGGCAAACAGCGCTGCCAGTTCCTGCTCATGGATCAGATCGATGGACACCTTGCTGGCTCTGTCCCCATGATGCTTCTGCAGGGCAGCGCGGCTCATGCCATGGGCAACGGAGAGTCTGCCGCCGGGCTTTGTCAGCCCTGCCAATACTTTGATCAGCTTGGCAGGATCCGGAAAATGAGGGAAGGCATTATATACCATCACCGCATCAAACTGCTTTTCAAACTCCGTGGTTTCCACATCACCGCAAAGCACATGGGCCTGGGGAAATTTGGCAGCTGCCAGCTTTGCCATCTCCGGGGAGATATCGATGGCGGTGAGGCTGCCCACACCCCGGCTGAAATAGTCCGGGAACAGCACACCCGTGCCACAAGCCACATCCAGCACATCCATACCGGCTTTGATGCCGCCCAAGGTGAAAATCGCTGCGATCACATCCTCGTTGCGGATCATATCCGCATCCCAGCCCGGGGCGCAGCGGTCAAAAAACGCAATTACATCTTTCTTTTCCATAGTATTTCTCCTTCAGGGGAAAATATCATCTTTGTATGCATCCTATATTAGCGGATTTTTCCCCTTCATGCAACCCCCTCGGGGGGATTTGCCCCTTCCCTTTTCTACATAATAAAAAAGGAGATGCCCGCAGGCACCTCCTTTTTATCAATTATGTTACGATCAAGCCAGATTTACTTCGCCTTCAATACCCAGCAGGGTTGCCACAGCATTGTAAATCTCCCGTGCTCTCTGGGACTTGTCGCCCTTTGCATAGTGGTTTTCGATGGCATCAGCCAGTTCTGCTCGGGTAGCAGCGTTTTCAATCTCGATACCGAAGGGATTGGACACCGCAATGCTCTTGAGGGTGTTGCAAATCGCATCGGAGTTCATGGCATAACCCACCAGAGCCTCAATGTCATCGGCGGTGAAATTGTCCACACCGGAGGTAGCCAGATTGTAGAGGGTCAGGATGGACTGCACTTCGTTCTCGTAATCGTCAGCGCCCTTGAGCTTCATCAGTTCCTTCAGCAGGGTCTCGATGACGGTGTAGGTGGTGGAAGCAAACTCGGCAGGAACACCCATGGATTCAATGGTATCCTCCGTCATAATGGTGGGCAGCAGGCTGATGGTGAAATCATTCAGATTGTTGATGAGGTTCACCAAAGAGTTACCCATGTCTACATCGCCACCGCTCTGCATGGCAGAGCTCATGCCAATCAGCGCGCCCACAGTACCGATGGTGCCGCCGATGTCTTCACCGTTTTCATAGCCTTCCTTCAATGCATTGGCCACATCGCCCAGCATGCCCTCGCTGCCCACATTGCCGGAAATAACAATATCCAGCACGGAAGAGCCCACATCCTTCATGGTAGAGTTCTGCAGACCCACCACAGCATCAGCGATCTTATCAAAGTCCAGCTTGGAAATGTCGATTTCGCCGCTGTCGCTCATAGCGCCGGAAATGGCGCCGGCAAAGTTGGAAACCACATTGGCCAGGGTGCTGGCGGTTTCTTCTGCCTTTTCATCGTCTGCAACCGCATTCTTGACACATTCACGCACATTTTCTGCAATGGTCTGCACCGTGGGAACATCGGTCTCAAACTGTTCGGGGTCGGTCAGCTGTGCCAGCAGACGGCTGATATCACCTTCAGCAGCAAGATCGGCGGAATTGATGCTTGCCAACACCGCCTGCACACCGGCTGCATCGAAGGAATTCAGCGCGCTCTGGCCGTCCTGGGCGGCCTGCACCAGCAGCTGCTGGACCAGTAAATCTGCAACGCTATTGGTAAATGCCGCATTGTCACCGGAGATGGACTTGTTCAAAACAGCGGAGATCTCATCTGCCAAAGCCTGCAGCTTCTTTACTTCTGCCTCGTATTCTTCCTTGGTCATGGTATCGGCAGGCGCCAGGAAGATCTTGGGCGCAGCCACACCGGCAAACGCACCGGCACTGCCATAGACCTGCTCATAGGCCTTAATTGCGGCATAATCGATCTCGGTGCTCTGCACCTTGGATGCCACGCTGCCCATCATATTGTAGTAAACGGCATCTTTATCCGCAGGAACTTCCATGGTGTTGGCAATGCTCTCCATGGCAATGGCCATCAGTTCCGGCGCTGCAGAACGCAGCAGCTTGGACCGGAACATATCCTGCATCAGCGCATCCATAAATTCCTGGTTGGAAAGCACCGTATACAGCGCATTGGGGTCCTCGGAAGACATCAGAACATCAATGACGCCGCCTTCCACTGCGGTCTGGACCACATCGAACAGCGCAGAAAATTCGTCACCCAGATAAACGGTCTGACCCTCTGCCTTAATTTTGGAAACAGAATTTAAGTATCCGCGGCCTGCGGCATTGATGCCCACAAAGCCGTATGCCTTGACCAAAGCGCCGTCCTTGGTGGCATATTCGTCCATAACCACTTCCATATCGGCTGCGGTCATGTTGCCCTGCAGCACCATCGTTTCAAGGGTATCGTGCACGGTCTGCTGGGAAGGCAGCATGCTCAGCAAGCCAAAGCAGGGAGCCATGAGAATGCCGAAAATCAGCATACCCGTCACAACACCCACACCCATGCCGGCGAAGCGGTTTGCCACCTTCTTACCGGTGGAAGCAGTGGCATCGTCCTTAAAGATCAGCTTCCGCAGAGGCTTGTTGACAAACAGGAAAACGATCCAGGACACAAAGCTCAGCAGCAGGAACACCACCGGGAACACAGCAATGGCCACCACAAAGGCGGGCATCACCAAAACGGCCTCCTGCAGCAAGGGGGCGGATTCCACAAAATCGCCCACCATCTCCATATCGTGCACTGCATTCAGCAGCATCTGACCCAAGGTCATACCATCGATCTGAATGTTCTGCACAACGGCATTGGTGACAGGACCGGCAACAATAAACGCAACGATCACTGCCAGCACCAGAGTCATCAGGCGGACCACCGCCTTCGGCAGACCGCGAACCAGGCCAACAATGGCGCTAATGGTCACGATCAGCAAAAATAAACTCAATAATCCAAGCGCTACCATTATTTTTCCTCCTAAAATTTTAGAAAACAACTCAAAAGGATCTTTGATCCCAACTTTGACCCATACATTATACTCCATACAAACGCAGATTGCAAGGGATGCAGCCATTTTGTCCTGCAAGAAAAGAAAAAGCACAGGCCAAAAGGCCGGTGTCTTTAAAACTGTTACCCAAATTGGGGGGCACTCGGTGAATGAGGAATTAGAGATTAGGAATTTGGAATTTGAATAAACTTACCACCGGCATGTTTTTGCCTCGCTCCGCTCGGCCGGTCTCTTCGATTCCCGTGCGGCAATAAAAAATCCCACACCAAATGGTGTGGGATTTTTTATTGGTGACCCGTACGGGAATCGAACCCATGTTACCGCCGTGAAAGGGCGGTGTCTTAACCGCTTGACCAACGGGCCTGGTAGCGGCGACCTGACTTGAACAGGTGACAGACCGGGTATGAACCGGGTACTCTACCAACTGAGTTACGCCGCCA
>JAGCMI010000004.1 GCA_017646545.1 Oscillospiraceae bacterium
CTCCAGCCAGTTGATGGCTTCAATATCCAGGTTGTTGGTAGGCTCGTCCAGCATGACAATGTCGGGGTTGCCAAACAGCGCCTGGGCCAGCAGCACCTTCACCTTCAGACGGGGGTCGGTGGTGGCCATCATATCATAGTGCATTTCGGTGGGGATGCCCAAACCCTGCAGCAGACGGGAGGCGTCGGATTCTGCTTCCCAGCCGCCCAGTTCAGCAAATTCAGCTTCCAGATCGGCAGCACGGATGCCGTCCTCATCGGAGAAATCTTCCTTCTCGTAGATGGCATCCTTTTCCTTCATGATGTCATACAGATGGCGGTTGCCCATGATGACGGTGTCCATGACGGAGTATTCATCGTAGGCGTTCTGATTCTGCTTCAGAACGGAAACACGCTTGTCGGGATCGATGGAGATGGAGCCGGTGGTGGAGTCCAGCTCGCCGGTGAGGATTCTCAGAAAGGTGGATTTGCCGGCGCCGTTGGCACCGATAATGCCGTAGCAGTTGCCGGGCAAAAACTGCAGGTCAACATGCTGGAACAGCCACTGGCCGCCAAACTGCATACCCAGGTTATTAACAGTAATCATTTCGTACTCCTTTACGTTTGCACATAATATTTCATTATAGATAATACCACAAATTTTAGAATAATCAATACTTTTTTCCTCCAAAAAATGGGTATTTTCCGGGAAAAACTCGTGCATAAAAACTGTTTCTGATTCCAAGGGGGAGAGGAGCGGGGTGGTTTTTGAACAAAGCATAAATTTTTCTCTTTGCCCCTTGCTTTTTTTGCAGGGGATGCTATAATGTTAGCACTCAAAAGGATAGAGTGCTAAAACGAAAAGGAAGTGTTTCAAATGCAAAAACAGCAGTTTAAGGCCGAGTCCGCCCGGCTTTTGGATCTGATGATCAACTCCATCTACACCCACAAGGAGATCTTCCTCCGGGAGATCATCTCCAATGCCAGCGATGCCATGGATAAGCTGGCTTACACCGCGCTCACCGATGAGAAAGTGGGCATGAACCGGGACGATTTTGCCATTACCATCACCCGTGACGAAGCCAACCGTGTTCTCACCGTTTCCGACAACGGCATCGGCATGAACCGTGCTGAAATGGAAGAAAACCTGGGCACCATCGCCAAATCCGGTTCCTTGGGTTTCAAGCAGGCCATGGAAAAGCAGGAGGATATCGACATCATCGGCCAGTTTGGTGTGGGTTTCTATTCCGCCTTCATGGTGGCTTCTTCCGTCACCGTCATCTCCAAGAAGTATGGGGAAGAGAAGGCCTGGAAGTGGGTCTCCGATGGTGCCGATGGCTATACCATCGAGGAAACCGTCCGTGAAAATCCCGGTACCGATGTGATTATGACCCTCAAGGCCGATACGCAGGAGGAGAATTTCTCCGAATTCTTGGAAGAATACCAAATTCGCCAGCTGGTGAAGAAGTATTCCGATTATATCCGCTATCCCATCCGCATGGAAATCTCCAAGTCCCGCAAAAAAGAGGACGAGGACGGCTATGAAAGCTACATGGAAGAGGACACCCTCAACTCCATGGTGCCTCTGTGGCAAAGAGCCAAGAAGGATGTGACCGAGGAAGAGTACGATTCTTTCTACCGGGAGCGCTTCTTCGACTTCAATAAGCCCTTGTCCGTTATCCACACCAGCACCGAGGGTAGCGTTTCCTTCAAGGCGCTGCTGTATATCCCCGGCAAGGCTCCCTATGATTTCTATTCCCGGGAGTTTAAGCCCGGTCTGCAGCTGTACTGCTCCGGTGTGCTGATTATGGAAAATTGCGAGGATCTGCTGCCGGATCACTTCCGCTTTGTCCGCGGCGTGGTGGACAGCCAGGATTTGTCGCTCAATATCAGCCGTGAAATGCTGCAGCACAACCGCCAGTTGACGCTGATTGCCCGCAATATCGAAAAGAAGATCAAGGCGGAACTCAAATCCATACTGGAAAACCAGCGGGAAAAGTACGAGCAGTTCTATGCCGCCTTCGGCCGCCAGCTGAAGTATGGCACCGTTGCCGACTACGGCACCCATAAAGATGCGACGAAGGATCTGCTGCTGTTCTACTCCCGTAAGGAGCAGAAGCTCATTTCCCTCAAGGAGTATGTGGATGCCATGGCCGAGGGGCAGGAGAAGATCTATTATATCCCCGGTGAGAGCCGTGAGCGCATGAGCAAACTGCCACAGGTGCAGACCTTGCACAAGAAGGGCTATGATGTGCTGTTGTGCACCGAGGATGTGGACGAGTTCATCCCCCAGACCCTCCAGACCTACGAGGAAAAGTCCTTCTGCAATGCCGCTTCCGAGGATTTAGGGTTACAGACCGAGGAAGAAAAGAAGGAACTGGAGGCCAAGGCAGAGGAATATAAGGGTATGCTCACCTTTGTGAAGGAAACCTTGGGCGAGCAGGTCAAGGATGTTCGTCTGTCGGCTGATCTGGGTAGCCACCCCGTTGCCATGGTGCCCGAGGGCGGTGTCAGCTTCGAAATGGAAAAGTATATGAAGCGGGCAAATCCGGAATTTGCATTCCCCGTGGGTCGTGTTTTGGAACTGAATGCTGAGCACGATGCGGTGAAGGCGCTGCAAAATGCCATGGTTTCCGACCCGCTGCTGGCAAAGGACTATGCCCAACTTCTCATGTACCAGGCACAGCTGATGGCCGATCTGCCCATCGATGACCCGGTGGCCTATACGGAACTGGTCTGTAAGCTGATGAAATAAATTCTATAAAATAACACCGTCTTTCCATTGAAAGACGGTGTTATTTTTGGAAGCGGACGATATCATTTGGGGTACAATCCAAAATGGTGCATAGTTTTTCCAGTGTCAGCAGGGTAATATTATTGCCCTTTTTTATACTATCCAGAGTCTTATTGTCAATACCGGACTTTAGCAGGCGATACTGACTAATGCCCTTTTTCTCCATGGTTTGCCACAGGGGAGTATAGTCTACCATTTGCACCCCTCCTTTTAGGATATTTTTCTATATTATAAAGAAAAATATCCTATTTCCATATTGTGGAGATAATCACAATGTGTTATGATGGAAGAAGGGGGGTGAACTTATGTCGAATAACAAATTTGAAGAAATACTAATACAAATAGCAAAGAAAAATCATTCCACGCCAGAGAATGTACGAAAAGAAATGCAATATGCGATGGATATGGCTATGGCATCCTCCGACCCCGCAGTGCAGGCAAGATGGGCCACAGTTCCCAGAAAAGGGGAGAGGCCTACATTGGAGGAATTTGTTTGTTATATGGTATCAAAGCCACTTTCTTGATGAACAGCGCCCAGCCGTTTTTTGGCTGGGCGCTGTGTTGTTTAATGCCAATTCTGGGCGTTCTGGGTGTGATACAGATCTGCGTAGATGCCGCCCTGGTGCAGCAGTTCCTCGTGGGTGCCGCATTCGGTAATGTGGCCATCAGCGATGGCGATGATCCGGTGCGCAGCGCGAATGGTGCTCAGGCGGTGGGCAATGATCAATGTGGTACGACCCACGGACAGATTATCGAATGCTCGCTGGATCTTGGCTTCGGTCACGGAGTCCAAGGCGGAAGTGGCTTCGTCCAAAATCAGAATGGGAGGATTCTTCAGGAAAATGCGGGCAATGGCCACTCTCTGCTTCTGTCCGCCGGAGAGCAATGTGCCACGCTCGCCCACATAGGTGTTAAAGCCATCGGGCATGGCCATGATATCGTCGTAGATCTCTGCCTTCTTGGCAGCTTCCATCACTTCTTCCATGGTAGCGCCGGGCTTGCCGTAGCGGATGTTCTCGAAAATGGTGTCAGCAAAGAGGAACACATCCTGCTGTACGATGCCGATGTTCTGGTGCAGAGAATGCTGGGTCACATCCCGGATGTCCTGCCCGTCAATGCGGATGGCGCCTTCGTCCACATCGTAGAATCGGGGCACCAGCTGGCACAAGGTGGTCTTGCCGCCGCCGGAGGGACCAACCACAGCAATGGTCTCGCCGGGCTGCACGGTGAGGGAAACATTCTGCAATACATTCAGTTCCCGGTCGTAGGCAAAGGTCACATTCTCTACTTCGATCTTGCCCTTGACATCCTTCAACTGTGCGGCATCGGGCTTATCCTGCACCGTGGGATCGGTGCGCATGATGGAAACAAAGCGGTTCAGACCTGCAAAACCATTGGCAAACAGTTCGGAGAAACCGGTCAGCTTTCTCATGGGACCGGTGAAGGAGGCGATGTAGAGCGTAAAGGTCAGAAGATCCCGGTAGTCCATCTGCCCCTGCATCACATAGTAGCCGCCCAGACCGATGATCACCACATTCAAGCTGCACAGGAAAAACTCCGTGGAGCTGTGGAACATACCCATAGCCTTGTGGAAATTCCGCTTGGAGGTCTTGTAAACTTCGTTGGCAGCGGAGAAACGGGCGTTTTCCACATCTTCGTTGGCGAATGCCTTGGCGGTGCGCACACCGGAAAGGCTGGTTTCAATCTCCTGATTGATGTGGCCGGTCTTTTCCTTGGAGGCCTTGGATGCAGCGCTCATGCGGCGACGCATCGCCATGATCACGATCAGACAGATGGGGATCATCAGCGCCACCACCAGCGCCAGCTGCCAGCGGATGCGTGCCATGAAGAACAGTGCGCCAATAATGGTCAGGGTGGAGGTCAGCAGATCCTCCGGGCCATGGTGAGCCAGTTCTGTCAGTTCAAACAGGTCGGTGGTCAGACTGCTCATGAGCTGACCGGTACGGTTACGGTCATAGAAATCAAAGCTCATGGTCTGCATATGGTTAAACATATCATGGCGAA
>JAGCMI010000001.1 GCA_017646545.1 Oscillospiraceae bacterium
CCCTGCCCAAGCATGTCTATGGTCACGGCTGGCTGAACTTCAACGGCGAAAAGATGAGTAAGTCCCGGGGTAATGTGGTGGATCCTTACATCCTCTCCCAGCGTTTTGGCGTGGATGCGCTGCGTTTCTTCCTGCTGCGTACCTTCCCCTTCGGCTCCGACGGCAACTTCACCAATGAACTGCTGATCGGCACCATCAACACCGACCTTGCCAACACCCTGGGCAATCTGGTTTCCCGTACCGTGGCCATGAACCAGAAGTACTTTGGCGGTGAACTGGCTGTGGGCGGCGAAAGCGCAGAGCTGGACAACGAACTGAAGGCTCTGGCCGCCGATGTGATGGCAAACTACGAAAAGCAGATGGACTCCTTCCAGTTCTCCATCGCACTGAACGAAGTGTTCCGCCTGCTGGATCGTGCCAACAAGTATATTGACGAAACCACCCCCTGGATCCTGGCAAAGTCCGAGGAAACCAAGCAGCGCTTGCTCACCGTCATGAAGAATCTGTGCGAATGCATCCGTCTGGCTGCCATCTTGCTGACTCCCTTCATGCCCGAGTCCGCCGCCAAGATCCTGGATCTGCTGAATGTGCCTGCCGATGCCCGCAGCTTCAGCGCCCGTTGCTATTGCGCCGATGAGGATGCCGTCTGGCATACTTCCGTCGGTGAACCTCTCTTCCCCCGAATTGATATGGAAAAGGAGCTGAAAGAATTGGAAGAGCTGTCCAAGCCCAAGTCCCCCATCGAAATTGAGCCCTATGCCACCGAAAATGTGGATTTTGATACCTTCTGCAAGTCCGACTTCCGCGCTGTGAAGGTCGTCGATTGCCAGCCCGTCAAGAAGTCCGATAAGCTGCTGCAGTTTACCCTGGATGACGGCACCGGCACCCCCCGCCAGATCCTCTCCGGCATCGCAAAGTTCTACAAGCCCGAGGAGCTGATCGGCAAGACCCTGGTTGCCATCACCAACCTGCCCCCCCGTAAGATGATGGGTCGCGAGTCCTGCGGTATGCTAATCTCCGCTGTCCACACCGAAAACGGTGAGGAGAAGCTGAACCTGCTGATGGTAAATGATGCCATCCCCGCCGGCGCAAAGCTCTGCTAATGACACAAAAGCCTTGGGCATCCGCCCAAGGCTTTTTCTTTTGTAAAGCACTTCTAATTTCAGTTTATCGTTTCTTCTCCTCCAGATGGCCGGAGCGCACCACCGGCAGCTTGGGATCCTTCACTTCCCAATCCACCGGATTTTCCTTTTCTTCCCGTTTCATCTTCTCCCCCCTTTGTGTCATTCTCTCCCCGTTGGGGCGATTTATGCAATTGACACCGGGGAATAAATTGCATATAATTTAAGAAAAAAGAACCGAAGGAGTCATCTTATGTCGGCAGATCTGGAACGGGCCAAAGAAATATTGCAGCAAACCGGCAGCACCTGCGTGCTGTGCCGTGACCATGTGGTGCTCACCACCGAAGATCGCGGTGTCCGTCCTCTGGTGCAGTGGCTGCAAAACGAAGAAGATACCTGGGCATGCTCCGCTGCTGACAAAGTGGTGGGCAAAGCGGCAGCCCTTTTGTACTGCCTGCTGGGTGTCCGGAGCGTCCACGGCAATGTGATGAGCAGCGCTGCCGTGAAGGTGATGCGCCGCAACGGTGTGGAGGTTTCTTGGGATAGGCTGACCGATTACATCCGTAATCGTGCCGGCACCGGCTTTTGCCCCATGGAGCAGGCGACTGCCCATATCGATGATCCCGAGGAAGCGCTGCCCGTGATCCTGACTACCTGGGCTTCCCTGCAAAAATAATAAAAAGAAAGCGTGCGTTTCAACGCACGCTTTTTCCTATCTTAGCCGAAGGCATCCAATGCCAGCTTGAACGCGCCGCAGGTACCGGCGCTGTTGCCCAGCTGCGCCACAGTGAATTTCACACCGGTGGTGGCATGGAAGGCATACTTGGTAAAGTGCCGTCTGATGCCATCCAGCAGCACCTGACCGGCCTTGCACACACCGCCGCCCAGCACGATCACTTCCGGGTCAACCACGGTGCAGACATCTGCCAAAAATTCGCCCAAATAGTCATAATACTGCTCCAAAATCTCGTTGGCCACAGCGTCATTCTGCTTGCCTGCCTCAAACACATCTTTCGCTTCCAGATTCTGCTTTTCACGCAGGACAGAACCCGCATCATCCTTTGCCAGGCGCTTCTTTGCCAGACGCACCAGACCGGTGGCAGAGCAGTACTGCTCCGCGCAGCCCCGCTTGCCGCAGCCGCAAAGCTCGGTTTCGTCACGGTTGAGCACGATGTGACCCAGCTCACCGCCGCAGCCGTGGGCACCGTGGAGCATCTGTCCCTCCACAACGATGCCACCGCCCACACCGGTTCCCAGGGTGGCCATGACCATGCTGTCAAATTCCTTGCCGCTGCCCTGCCAGTATTCACCCAGGGTTGCCACATTGGCATCATTGCCTGCCTTAACGGGAAGTCCCGTCAATGCGGTCAGTTCTCCGGCAATATCCTTCACGCCCCAACCCAGATTCACGCAGCGATTGACGACGCTCTTGCTGTTGACCGGGCCCGGAACACCCACACCAATGCCGATAACATTTTCCTTGGGCATACCAATTTCCTGCAGGAACGCCTCCAAAGAAGCCGCCACATCCGGCAAGATCTGCGCGCCGTCATTCTCACGCACCGTGGGAATCTCCCACTCCCGGAGCATCTTTCCAGTCTCTTCAAACCAGGCGATTTTTACAGTGGTTCCGCCAATATCCACACCAAAACCATATCTCATGGGTCTACCCCCTAAATTTTAGTGCTGTAGCACCATTTTTCGTATCCATTATACAGTCTGCGGTTTCAAAAATCCATACACAGCAGAAATATTTACAGAAACTTTTTCCTTTTCCCTTGCGTTTGCGATGGTTTTGCAGTAACATATATACAGAATCAAAAACAGATTACTGAAAGGAAGTGCCACCAATCTATGATTAAAGTTGATATTTCCAATGTATGGGGACAGGTCTCCCTGCCCGATTTGCTGGCAATGGAGAAGGAAGTCTTCGCTGCCCACGAAACTCTGATGGACGGCAGCGGCGAGGGTAACGATTTCCTCGGCTGGCTGAATCTGCCCGTTGCACAGCCTACTTCCGAAATGCAGCGCATTTCCGCTGCTGCTGAGCGCATCCGCCAGTCCTCCGATGTTTTCGTCGTGGTCGGTATCGGCGGTAGCTATCTGGGCCCCCGCGCCGCCATTGAGCTGCTGCAGGGCTGCAACCACAACATCGGCAAGGGCAAGGGCGATCCTCAGATCTTCTACGCCGGCAACGGCCTGAGCACCCGTGCTTGGAACGAACTGCTGCGTCTGCTGGAAGACAAGGATTTCTCCATCGCTCTGATCTCCAAGTCCGGCACCACCACCGAGCCCGCCATCGCCACCCGTAACCTGCGTTGGATGCTGGAGCGTAAGTATGGCACCGAAGGCGCCAAGAGCCGCATCTATGCCATCACCGACCCCTGCAAGGGCGCGCTGCGTCAGATGGCCACCGAAGAAGGCTGGGAAACCTTCGTCATTCCCCCGAACGTGGGCGGCCGCTACAGCGTGCTGACCGCCGTGGGTCTGCTGCCTATGGCTGTGGCCGGTATCGACATCAACGCCGTGATGGCCGCTGCTGCCGAAGCCAAGAAGATCTATGACATCCGTTCCTTCGAGAACCCCGTGTGGCTGTACGCAGCTGTGCGTAACCTGCTGTACCGTCGTGGCAAGTGCATCGAAATTCTGGAATCCTTCGAGCCCGGCTTC